>JBFMGU010000219.1:0-17525 GCA_040752415.1 Myxococcota bacterium | reverse complement strand
TGATGCCGGGCGACAACATCACCATGACGGTGGAGTTGATCACCCCGGTGGCCATGGAGAAGGAGCTGCGGTTCGCCATCCGTGAGGGTGGTCGCACCGTGGGCGCCGGCGTGGTGGCCGAGGTCATCGAGTAAGAGGTCGAAGGGATTTGGTGGGCGCTGCCGGCGCCAAGAGCGCCGGCAGTGCTGTCTCCAGAGATTCAGGAAATCTCCCGCTGCAGGGAGAGCAATTCGGAGGGCGCTTCATGCCCAGCCACAAGATTCGCATCCGTCTGAAGGCCTATGACTACAAGCTCCTGGACCAGAGTGCCGGGGAGATTGTGGAGACGGCGCGTCGTACCGGCGCCAAGGTGGCGGGACCCATCCCCCTGCCGACCAAGATCTCCAAGTGGACGGTGCTGCGGAGCCCGCACGTGGACAAGAAGTCCCGTGAGCAGTTCGAGATTCGCACGCACAAGCGCCTCCTGGACATCCTGGAGCCCACCCAGCAGACGCTGGACGCCCTCATGAAGTTGGACCTGTCCGCGGGCGTGGACGTGGAAATCAAGAGCTAACCGGAGACAGCCATGGCCAAGCTCGCCGTTGTGGATTTGAAGAAGAACAAGGTTGGCGACGTGGACGTCTCTGACGACGTCTTTGGCGCCCCCATGAACTCCGCACTGCTGTGGGAGGTGGTGAAGTGGCAGCAGGCGCTCAAGCGCCAGGGCACGCACGCCACCAAGCGCCGCGGTGAGGTGCACGGCACCAACAAGAAGCCGTACGGCCAGAAGCACACCGGCCGCGCCCGCATGGGTGACGTGAAGACGCCGTTGAAGGTGGGCGGAGCCATTGTGTTTGGTCCGCAGCCCCGCTCCTACGCGTTTCACGTCAACAAGAAGGTGAAGCAGGGCGCGCTGCGCGTGGCGCTCAGCCAGCTGGTGAAGGAGAACCGGCTGGTGGTGGTGCGGAACTGGGACGTCAAGGCCCCCAAGACCAAGGATGCCCAGGCGGCGCTCAAGGCGCTGGGCCTGGACCGGGGTCTGCTGGTGGACGTGAACAACCCCAACCTCAAGAAGTCCATCAGCAACCTGCACACCTTCAAGTATCTCTCGCAGCCGGGCGTGAACGTCTATGACGTCCTGAAGTTCGGCCACATGGTCATCACGGAACCGGCGCTCAAGGCTCTTGAGACCCGGCTCCAGGGCTGAGACGGAGGCGAACATGGACATCCTGGGAATCATCCGGAAGCCGCTGGTGACGGAGAAGGCGTCCGCCCTGAAGGCGGAGGCCAACAAGGTGGCCTTTGACGTCGTCAAGTCCGCCAACAAGCACCAGATCAAGCAGGCCGTGGAGAGCGCGTTCAACGTGACCGTGGTGGATGTCACCACCATGAGCTACCGCGGCAAGACCAAGCGCGTGGGTCGGAACACGGGCCTGCGCTCCAACTGGAAGAAGGCCATTGTCACCCTGAAGGAAGGGGATGACATTGACGTGCTCGGACAGGGCGCGGAGACCTGATTCGCTCTTTTTAGGCGAGCTTAGCCTGCCGATATCCGGCGTTGCCGGGGCCAGGGCAGGGAGGAAGACATGGGTATCAAGAGGTTTCGCCCCACCAGCGCAGCACGGCGTCTGACCACGGGGCCGGATTTTGCCGAGATCACCAAGAGCAAGCCCGAGAAGGGCCTGCTTGCTCCGCACAAGAGCATCAACGGCCGCAACAACCAGGGCCGCATCACGGTGCGCTTCCGCGGCGGCGGTCACAAGCGTCGCTACCGCATGATCGACTTCCGTCGGGACAAGCTGAACGTCCCGGCCAAGGTGGCGGCGATTGAGTACGACCCCAACCGCACCGCGCGTATTGCGCTGCTCCACTATGTGGACGGTGAGAAGCGCTACATCCTGGCCCCGGTGGGTCTGAACGTTGGTGACCAGGTGGTCTCCGGCGAGGGCGCCGACATCAAGCCGGGCAACGCGCTTCCGCTCAAGAACATCCCGGTGGGCACCACCATCCACAACGTGGAGCTGCAGCCGGGCGGCGGCGGCCAGCTGGTGCGCTCCGCGGGTGGTGGCGCGCAGCTCATGGCCAAGGAGGGTGATGAGGCGCAGATTCGCCTTCCCTCCGGTGAGGTCCGCAAGGTCCACGTGCTGTGCAAGGCCACGGTGGGTCAGGTGGGCAACCTGGACCACGAGAACATCCGGCTGGGCAAGGCCGGTGCGTCGCGCTGGCGTGGCCGGATGCCGCACAACCGCGGTGTGACCATGAACCCGGTGGACCACCCCATGGGCGGCGGCGAAGGCCGCACCTCCGGTGGCCGTCATCCGTGCACCCCGTGGGGCGTTCCCACCAAGGGTCACAAGACCCGCAACAACAAGCGGACCGACAACCGCATCATCAAGCGCCGCAAGTGAGGTAGACCATGCCCCGTTCCGTCAAGAAGGGTCCCTTTGTGGACCAGCACGTCGCCAAGAAGGTGGATGAGCTGAACCGGCAGGGTCAGCGCAAGGTGATCAAGACCTGGTCCCGGCGCTCCACCATCCTGCCGGAGTTCGTCGGTCACACGTTTGCGGTCCACAACGGCCGCAAGTTCGTGCCGGTGTTCGTCAGCGAGAACATGGTGGGCCACAAGCTGGGGGAGTTTGCGCCCACGCGCACCTTCCACGGCCACGTGGGTGACAAGAAGGTCGCGGCCAAGAAGTGAGGATGCCATGAGCACGCGTGAGAGAGAGAAGGCCAATCGCCGTAAGCAGGCCCGCAAGGAAGCGCCCCCCCAGGCCACGCTCACCGCCCTGCGGATGAGCCCGCGGAAGATCCGCGCAGTGGCGGACCGCATTGAGGGCATGACGGTGGCGCATGCGCTGAGCACCCTGGCGTTCAGCCTGCGTGCCGCGGCGCGTCCGCTGCGCAAGCTGATCAGCAGCGCCATTGCCAACGCGGAGACCCGCGGCGGCGTGGACCTGGATGAGCTGACCGTGGCCAAGGTGCAGGTGGATGGTGGTCCCACGGCTCGTCGCTACATGCCGCGCGCCATGGGTCGCGCCACCCGCATCCGCAAGCGCACCAGCCACGTCACCGTGTTCCTGGGTACCAAAGGCGCTTGATTAATCACGGCGGGTGGTGTTTAAGCCCGCGCCCCTGAATTTTGCCGGATCGTTCTTTTGGAGGTTCGTCGTGGGTCAGAAGGTCAATCCAACCGGGTTTCGGCTGGGAATCATCCGGAGCTGGGACTCCAAGTGGTACCGCGAGAAGGGGTACTCCAAGTGGCTTCACGAGGATCTGAAGCTGCGTGAGTACATCCACGAGAAGCTGAAGAGCTCGGGCATCTCCCGCGTGGAGATCGAGCGCGCGGCCAACAAGTGCAAGATCAACGTGCACACCGCGCGCCCGGGCATCGTCATCGGCAAGAAGGGCGCCGGCATTGAGGGCCTCAAGAAGGACATCCAGAAGTTCACGGAGAATGAGGTCTTCCTGAACATCCACGAGGTCCGCAAGGCCGAGACGGATGCGCAGCTGGTGGCGGAGAACGTGGCGCAGCAGCTGGAGCGTCGCGTGGCTTTCCGTCGCGCCATGAAGAAGTCCATGCAGACGGCCATGAAGTTCGGCGCCAAGGGCGTCCGTATCTCCTGCGCCGGCCGCCTGGGTGGCGCCGAGATGGCCCGCTACGAGTGGTACCGCGAAGGTCGGGTTCCGCTGCACACGCTGCGCGCGGACATCGACTTCGGGTTCTCCGAGGCAAAGACCACCTACGGCGTCATTGGCGTCAAGGTGTGGATCTTCAAGGGCGAGGTCCTGGCGCGCTCCGCCGCGACCCACAGGGCCTGAGCCAGGCCGCTGACCCGCGACGAAGGCACTGAGAGAAGCAAGGAGTAGGCATCATGTTGCAGCCCTCACGAATGAAGTGGCGCAAGCAGAACAAGGGGCGCCTGGCCGGCAAGGCGTACCGTGGTAATGATCTGGCCTTTGGCGACTGGGGCCTGCAGGCCACCGAGCGCGGCCGCATCACCCAGCGCCAGATTGAGGCGGCGCGTATTGCCATGACCCGCCACGTCAAGCGCGGTGGCAAGATCTGGATCCGCATCTTCCCGGACAAGCCGCTGGTGAAGAAGCCCGCGGAGACCCGCATGGGTCACGGCAAGGGCCCGGTGGAGAACTGGGTGGCCGTGGTCCTTCCTGGTCGCGTCCTCTACGAGATGGAAGGCGTGACCGAGGACATTGCCAAGGAGGCGTTCCGCCTGGCGGGTCACAAGCTCAACGTCAAGACGCGCGTCATCGGACGCCACATGGCGCAGTGAAAGGAAACAGGACCATGCCCAACGCCAAGGAAATCCGCGCCAAGAGCGACGAGGATCTGGCCACCGAGGAGAAGGCGCTCCGGAAGGCCATCTTTGACACGCGTTACAAGCACGCCACGCGGCAGCTGGAGGACACGGCCAGTCTGCGTCGCCAGCGTCGTGACCTGGCCCGCATGCTCACCGTGAAGAGCGAGCGCGCCGCGCAGACCGCCCAGAAGACGGAGAAGAAGTGATGGCTGAGGCACAGAAGGCCGAGGGCGCCGAGCCCCGCCGCAACAAGAAGACCATGACCGGCGTGGTGACCAGCAACAAGATGATGAAGACCATCACGGTCGAGGTCACCCGGATGGTGAAGCACCCCGTCTACGGCAAGTACGTGCGTCGTCGGGCGCGCTTCAAGGCGCATGATGAGCGCGGTGAGGCCAAGATTGGCGACACCGTGGTGGTGGTGGAGTGCCGGCCGCTGAGCCGCACCAAGCGCTGGCGTCTGCAGAAGATCACGGCGCGGGCCACCGAGCGCTGAGGCGGTAGGGACTGAGGGGGCAGGCGGTCAGCCGCCAAAGAACGGGCGGACACGGTGCCGCGGGATTGAAGGAGGTTTGCCATGATTCAGACGACCACCGAGCTGGATGTTGCCGACAACAGCGGCGCCAAGCGGGTGATGTGCATCAAGGTGCTGGGCGGCTCCAAGCGGAAGTACGCCGGCATTGGGGACGTGATTGTGGTCTCCATCAAGGAGGCTTCACCCACCGCCAAGGTCAAGAAGGGTGAAGTGATGAAGGCGGTGGTGGTGCGCACCCGCAAGGAGACCTCCCGCTCCGACGGCAGCTACATCCGCTTCGACGGCAACTCCGCCGTGCTGCTCAACAACCAGCTTGAGCCGGTGGGGACGCGCATCTTTGGCCCGGTTGCCCGTGAGCTGCGCGCCAAGAAGTTCATGAAGATCATCTCGCTGGCGCCGGAAGTGCTCTGACCGCCACCCGCGGTACGGCCCGTCATCTGAGGACGCACGTCATGAAGATCAAGAAGAACGACACGGTCAAGGTCATCTCCGGCAGCCACAAGGGCCGCACCGGGAAGGTCCTGGAAGTCCTCCCCGAGGAGCAGATGATTCGCGTCGAGGGTGTGGCGCAGATCAAGAAGCACATCCAGGCCAACAAGTCCAAGAAGTACCCGCAGGGCGGCATTGTGGAGATGCCGGCGCTCATCCCCATCTCCAAGGTCATGCTGGTGGCGCCCAAGAGCGACCAGGGCGTGCGCGTGGGCTACCGGCTCACCGACGCGGGCAAGAAGGTCCGCGTGGCGCGCGGCAAGCGGGGCAAGACCGAGGCCATTGACTGACGGATTTTTTTCACGCATGGTCCCGCGCCCGTTTTTGAAGGGGCCTGCGGAACAAGCTCTGAATTGAGGAACGAACATGGCGGAACAGAAGGCAGAGAAGCCGCAGAAGCCTGAAGGCGGCGGGAAGAAGAAGGAGAAGAAGGGCGCTGAGGCGGCCGGCGGTGAGATTGCACGCCAGGCCGGCAAGCAGGCGCGCCCCGCCAAGCCCGCGCGTTTGAAGACCTTCTATGAGAAGGAGGTCATCAAGCTCCTGATGAAGGAGTTCAACTACAAGAACCCCATGCAGGTGCCACGCGTCGAGAAGGTGGTCATCAACATGGGTCTTGGCGCCGCGGTGCAGAACCCCAAGATCATTGAGAGCGCCGAGCAGGAGCTCATGCAGATCACCGGTCAGAAGCCGGTGGTGACCCGCAGCAAGAAGAGCATTGCGAACTTCAAGCTGCGCGAGAACCTGCCCATTGGCGCCATGGTGACGCTGCGTCGCGCGCACATGTGGGAGTTCCTGGACCGCCTGATGAACATTGCCCTCCCTCGCGTGCGCGACTTCCGCGGCGTGAGCAACAAGGGCTTTGACGGCGCCGGCAACTACACGCTGGGCATCCGTGAGCAGATCATCTTCCCCGAGATCAACTACGACAAGTTGGACCGGGTGAAGGGCATGAACATCAGCATCGTGACGACGGCGACGACGGACGCAGAGGGCCGTGCCCTCCTGACGCACCTGGGCATGCCGTTCCGCAAGTAAGAGAGGAAGTAGTCCATGGCTACCACCGCCGATCTCGCTGGAATGAAGAAGAAGAAGAAGTTCAAGGTGCGCGAGTACAACCGCTGCAAGAGCTGCGGCCGTTCCCGCGCCTACCTGCGGCACTTCGAGATGTGCCGTATGTGTTTCCGCAAGCGCTCGCTGCGCGGCGAGGTCCCGGGCGTGGTCAAGGCGTCCTGGTAAGAGAGCTCAATTTCCGGACGGCGCGCCTGACAAGGCTCACGCGGCGTCCTTCATGCGAACGGCCGGGCAACCAGAGGTCCCGGTACGCGCGAGGTAGAAGATGGTGACGGATCCCATTGCAGACTTGCTGACGCGCATTCGGAACGCGCAGAAGGCCGGCCACGCCAGCCTGGCCGTTCCGCACTCCAAGATGAAGCAGCGCGTGGCGGAGATCCTGCAGGATGAGGGCTACCTGACGTCGGTGGCGGTGGAAGGTCAGGGCCCCGGCCGCAAGATCAACATCCAGCTGAAGTATGACCAGGAGCGCAAGGGCGTCATTGACGGCCTGGAGCGCGTGTCCAAGCCCGGCCTGCGCATCTACCGCGGTCACGCGGACCTGGAGCAGGTTCGTGGCGGCATGGGCATGTCCATCCTGTCCACCAGCCAGGGCGTGATGTCCGACAAGGACGCGCGCTCGAAGAAGGTGGGCGGCGAGGTGCTCTGCAAGGTCTGGTGATGCCGCGGTAGGGGTGCGGCCCTTCAGCAATCCGTTATCCAGGAGATTTCCCATGTCTCGCATTGGCAAGAAGCCGGTGGCCATCCCGGACAAGGTCAAGGTCACCGTGAGTGGACAGAAGGTCGTCGTGGAAGGGCCCAAGGGCCGTCTGGAGCACCAGGCGCACCCCAAGACCCAGGTGAAGGTGGACGGCAAGCAGGTGGTGGTGACCCGCGTGGGCGAGGACCGCCTGGCGAAGGGCGTCTACGGCCTGACCCGGACCCTCATCAGCAACATGGTCCAGGGCGTTTCCACCGGGTATGAGCGCACGGTGGAGATCAACGGCGTCGGTTTCAAGGCGGAAGTGAAGGGCAGCGTGCTGAACCTGGCGCTGGGCTTCAGCCACCCGGTGGCGTTTGACCTGCCCAAGGGCATCACCGCCGAAGTGGACAAGCTGACCAAGGTCACGCTGCGTTCCGCGGACAAGCAGCTGCTGGGCACCACGGTGGCCAAGCTGCGCAGTCTCCGGCCGCCCGAGCCCTACAAGGGCAAGGGCATCAAGTACGCGGAAGAGGTCATCAAGCGGAAGGAGGGCAAGACGGGCGCCGGCTGATGCCAGGCTGACCCTTGCCCCCAAGAGACTGGAGAGCTGCCATGTTGGTCATCAAGAATCTGCGCAAGCGCAATCTCAAGACGGCAACGCGGGTGCGTCGCAAGATTTCCATCCGCAAGCGCGTGCACGGCACCACGGAGCGTCCCCGCCTGACGGTGTTCCGCTCCGCCCGCCACATCTACGCCCAGGTCATCGACGACTCGACGGGTCGTACGCTTGCCGCGGCCAGCACCCTGGACAAGGGGCTGCGTGGCAAGAAGATGAAGAAGGTGGAGAGCGCCAAGGCGGTGGGCGAGCTGGTGGCGGACCGCTGCAAGGACAAGAAGGTCTCGCAGGTGGTCTTCGATCGGAACGGGTTCCTCTACCACGGTCGCATCAAGGCGGTGGCAGACGGCGCGCGCGAAAAGGGCCTGAACTTCTGACATTTGACGGGTCGCGGTGGCTGATGCTGCCCGTCCCATTGGGGTTTGACCGTGGTGGAGCAAGCAGAGCGCAAGCAGCGTGACCGTGGAGCCGGGGCGGAGCGTGCCGCGCCCGTCCGTGAGGGCGAGGGCGGCGAGGAGCTGATTGACCGCGTGGTGCATATCAACCGCGTGGCCAAGGTGGTGAAGGGCGGCCGCCGTTTCTCCTTCAGCGCGCTGGTGGTGGTGGGCGACGGCGCCGGCCAGGTGGGCGTGGGTCTGGGCAAGGCCAATGAGGTGCCGGAGGCCATCCGCAAGGGCACCGAGCAGGCCCAGAAGAACATGTTCAAGATTCCCTTGAAGGGGAGCACCATCCCGCACCCGGTGCGCGGTCACTTTGGCGCGGGCGCGGTCATCCTCCGTCCCGCCGCCGACGGTACCGGCGTCATTGCCGGTGGCGCGGTGCGCGCGGTGGTGGAGAGCGCGGGCGTGTCCAACATCCTCACCAAGAGCCTGGGCACGGCCAATCCGCACAACGTGGTGCACGCCACGGTGGATGCGCTCCGGAAGCTGCGCAGCGCCGAGGACCACGCGCGTCGTCGTGGCAAGACGGTTGAGCCCCAGGGCGCGGCCCACTGAACGGATTGAGGTCAAGTCATGGCAACGAAGCTGGTTGTGACGCAGAAGAGGAGCACCATTGGTCGGCCGCAGCCGCAGGTGCTCACGGTCAAGGGCCTGGGCCTGAAGCGCATTGGGCACACGGTGGAGCTGCCGGATACCCCGGCCATCCGCGGAATGATCACCAAGGTCCAGCACCTGGTGGACGTGGAGCTCCGGGACGGCGCCCCCAAGCTGACGGGCGCGCGCCACCGCAACAAGCAGAAGAAGAGCTGACTCGCAACGCAGCGACGTTGGCAAGATTGAATTGAGGCTGAACCATGGCGTTCATCGGATTGCACAACCTGAAGGCCCCCAAGGGCGCGACCAAGAACGTGACGCGCCTGGGCCGCGGTGAGAGCAGCGGCCACGGCAAGACGTCGGGCCGGGGTCACAAGGGTCAGAAGGCCCGCAAGAGCGGCCAGGTCCGCATTGGCTTTGAAGGCGGTCAGACGCCCATCCAGCGTCGTGTGCCCAAGCGCGGATTCAAGAACCCGTTCCGCACCGAGTTTGCGGTGGTGAACGTGGGCGCGCTGGCGGAGCACTTCAAGGCGGACGCCGTGGTGGACCTGGACGCGCTCAAGGGCGCGGGCCTGGTCAAGGCGTCGCTGGATGGTGTGAAGATCCTGGCCCACGGCGAGCTCAAGCACGCGCTCACCGTCAAGGCACACGGCTTCTCCGCGGCGGCCAAGGAGAAGATCGAGAAGGCCGGCGGCAAGACCGAGCTGCTGACGGGTTGATGACCCGGCGCCTGCTCCGGTAGGACCCGCCACCCGTTTCCTGGGAGACATCCGTGGCTTCTGGCATTGCCAACATGTTCCGGATTCCGGAGCTCCGTAAGCGCATCCTCTTCACCCTGGGGATCCTTGCGGTGTACCGGCTTGGGATCTTCGTCTCCACGCCCGGCGTCGACCGCGGCGTGATGAAGCAGATCCTCAATCAGCCCACCGGCGGCGGCGGGTTCATCAATCTCTTCAACTTCTTCTCGGGCGGTGCGCTTGAGCGCCTCAGCGTCTACGCGCTGGGCATCATGCCGTACATCTCCTCCTCCATCATCATGCAGCTCCTCACCGTGGTCATTCCCACGCTGGAGCGCTTGAGCAAGGAGGGTGAGCAGGGCCGTCGGAAGATCACGCAGTACACGCGCTATGGCACGGTGGCGTTGTCCATTGTCCAGGGCATGGGCATTGCGTTCTACCTGGAGCGGCTCAACTTCCAGGGCTTCCCCGTCGTGCGCCCGGAGTGGAGCGGCTGGGGCTTCCGGCTGGTCACGGTCATCAGCCTCTCCGCCGGCACTGCGTTCATCATGTGGCTGGGTGAGCAGATCACCGACCGCGGCATCGGCAACGGTATCTCGCTCATCATCTTCGCCGGCATCGTGGCGCGGCTTCCCAACGCCGTGATCCAGACCGTCGAGTACATGCAGGAGCAGATCATCCGGCCGTTCACGCTCATCGGTCTGCTTGCGGCCATGATCGCGGTCATCGCCGTGATTGTGTTCATGGAGCGCGGTCAGCGTCGGATTCCGGTGCAGTACGCCAAGCGCGTGGTGGGTGGTCGTTCCTACGGAGGGCAGGCCACGCACCTTCCGCTGAAGGTCAACACCAGCGGCGTGATCCCGCCCATCTTCGCGTCCTCCATCTTGATGCTCCCGGCGTCCATTGCGGGCTTCTGGGAGACGCCGTGGATGAACAAGATCCGCGACACGCTGCAGGGTGACGGCGTCGCGTATCACACGCTCTACGTGCTGCTGATCGTCTTCTTCTGCTACTTCTACACGGCGGTGACGTTCAGCCCCGTGGACGTGGCGGACAACCTCAAGAAGTTCGGCGGCTACATCCCCGGCATCCGCCCGGGCAAGGCCACGGCCGAGTACATTGACCGGGTGCTCTCGCGCATCACGTTGGGCGGCGCCATCTACATCAGCGCCGTCTGCGTCCTCCCGAGCATCCTCATCAAGGAATTCAACGTGCCCTTCCAGTTTGGTGGAACGGGCCTGCTGATTGTGGTGGGCGTGGCGCTGGACACGGTCCAGCAGGTGGAGAGCCACCTCATCACCCGGCACTACGACGGATTCACCGGGCCGCGCGGACCGCGCATCCGCGGCCGGCGGAGTCCCGTGCCCATGCCGGCTTGACCGGCGCACGGTGAACCCATGCGAGTTGTGCTCTTTGGGCCGCCTGGGGCGGGGAAGGGGACCCAGGCGAAAGCCATTTCCGACCGTTTCTCCATCCCGCACCTCTCCACCGGCGACATGCTGCGCGCCGCACGCCAGGCCGGTACCCCGGTGGGCAAGCAGGCCGCGGAGTTCATGGACGCCGGAAAGCTGGTCCCCGACGAGATCATGGTGGGGGTCATTGAGGAGCGCACCAAGGCGGCCGACTGCAAGAACGGCTTCCTCCTGGATGGCTTCCCGCGCACCCAGGGCCAGGCCGACGCGCTGGCGAGCATGCTGGAGCGCACCGGCCAGAAGCTGGACGCGGTCCTCTCGCTTGAGGTGCCGGACGCGGAGCTGGTCTCCCGCCTGGCGGGCCGGTGGACGTGCCCCAAGTGCCAGGCCAGCTACCACGAGAAGAATCTGCCCCCCAAGGTGAAGGGCAGGTGCGACCGTGACGGCGAGACGCTCACGCAGCGCACCGACGACACCGAAGCCGCCATCCGCAAGCGGCTTCAGGTCTTCCACGAGCAGACCGATCCGCTCAAGGAGACCTACCGGAAGCAGGGACTGTTGCGGTCCGTCGAGGGCGTGGGAGCGCCGCAGGATGTGCAGGCGCGGATCCACAACGCACTTGGAGCTTGAACACGGAACGCTCTTTTGCTAGGTTCCGCGCCCCATTTGCACCTGACGCGTGTAAGTGCTTGAGATTGAAGGAATTTTCAGGAGAAACCCATGAAGGTCAGGGCCTCGGTCAAGAAGATCTGTGACAAGTGCAAGGTGATCCGCCGGCAGGGCGTGGTTCGGGTCATTTGCGAGAACAGCAGGCACAAGCAGCGTCAGGGCTGACCGCCGCTGAGATTTTGGGAGCATGTGATGGCTCGTATTGCTGGCGTGGACCTACCCCGCAACAAGCGCATCGAGATTGCGCTGACGTACATCTACGGCATTGGCCGGAAGAACAGCGTCAAGATCCTCAACAAGGCCAACGTGGACCTGGCCAAGCGCTCGGACGACCTGACGGATGACGAGGTGGTTCGCATCCGTGACGCGATCGACCAGACGACGAAGGTGGAAGGTGACCTGCGTCGTGAGGTGTCCATGGCCATCAAGCGCCTGATGGACCTGGGCTGCTACCGTGGCCTGCGTCACCGTCGTGGCCTGCCGGTCCGTGGCCAGCGCACGCACACCAACGCGCGCACCCGCAAGGGTCCCAAGCGCACCGTGGGCCGCAAGGCTCCGGCGCCGGCCAAGTGATTCCGGCGGCGCGTCGACAAACTTTTCTGGATTGGGGTGACCGCCGCAGGGTGGTGGCCCGCTGAATGAGGAAGTCCCATGGCAGATGAGACCAAGCCGGAAGGCGCGGCCGCGGGCGGTGAAGCCCCTGCAGCTGAAGGCAAGGCCCGCAAGAAGGTCCGTAAGAACGTGCAGAGTGGCATTGCCCACATCCAGGCCACGTTCAACAACACGCTGATCACCCTGACGGACGTGTCCGGCAACGTGATCTCCTGGTCGTCCGCGGGTGCCCGCGGCTTCCGTGGCTCCCGCAAGAGCACGCCGTTCGCTGCCCAGGTGGCCGCGGAAGACGCCGCTCGCAAAGCCATGGACCACGGCATGCGCAACGTGGTGGTCCACGTGAAGGGTCCGGGCGCTGGTCGTGAGAGCGCGCTGCGCGCCCTGGCCAACAGCGGCCTCAAGATCACCATGATCCGCGACGTGACGCCCATCCCGCACAACGGGTGCCGTCCGCCGAAGCGTCGCCGCGTCTGACGCGCGCACGCCTGCTGTTTCCGTCCCCGCTCCCGGAGCCTGACCCGGCGCGGAGACGTTGTTAAGCCTGCGGTTCGCCTTGGCGTGGATCGTGGGCCTCGGGGTCAGGCCTGGAGCGCCGGTGCGCTCCGCAGCGCCTGCGTCACCTTGAGGACGCAGTGCAGGGAAGTGGAAAATGGCTCGTTATACGCAGTCCGTTTGTCGTCTGTGCCGTCGTGAAAACCTCAAGCTGATGCTGAAGGGGGACCGCTGCTACTCGGACAAGTGCGCCATGGAGCGTCGTCCGTATCCCCCCGGCCAGCACGGCCAGACCCGCAAGAAGTTCACCGACTACGGCATCCAGCTCCGTGAGAAGCAGAAGGTCAAGCGCATCTACGGCCTCTTGGAGCGTCAGTTCCGCTCCGTCTACCACCACGCCGCGCGCCAGAAGGGCGTCACCGGTGAGAACCTGCTGGTGGCCCTGGAGCGTCGCCTGGACAATCTGGTCTACCGCCTGGGCTTTGCGGCCACGCGCGCGGAGGCCCGTCAGCTGGTCCGGCACGGCCACTTCCGCGTCAACGGACGCAAGGTGACCATCCCCTCGTACCACATCAAGAAGGGCGACACCGTGGCCCTGCGCGAGCGCAGCAAGAAGAACCAGCGCATCCAGGACAACCTGGCGGCGGTGGATCGTCGTGGCGCCGTGAACTGGTTGGAGCTGAACAAGGACGCCTTCACCGGCTCCGTGAAGTCCCTGCCCACGCGCGAGGACATCACCATGCCCATCCAGGAGCAGCTGATCGTCGAGCTTTACAGCAAGTGATTTCCTGACAATCCGCGCGCCTGCCTGGTCGTTCAGCCCCCGACCCTGGGCGGGCGCATCACTGCTGAGTGGAGGTCTTCCCTCGAGGAGACCGTGGTTCAGCAACAAAGGGGCGCGGCCGGGACTCCGGCCCGTGGTGGAGCAACAACATGCATCGCAACTGGCGCGACCTCATTCGTCCCAAGAACCTCGTGGTTGACCGCGACCTGCTCACGCCCACGTACGGCAAATTCGTGGCGGAGCCGCTGGAGCGCGGCTACGGCATCACGCTGGGCAACTCCCTGCGTCGCATCCTCCTGACCAGCCTCCAGGGCGCGGCCATCAACGCCATCCGCGTGGAAGGCGCGCTGCACGAATTCACGGCCATCCCGGACGTCTCCGAGGACGTGACCGACATCGTGCTCAACCTCAAGGAAGTGAAGCTGAAGATGCACACCCACGAGCAGCGCACGCTCCGGATCGACAAGACCGGTCCCGGCGTGGTGACCGCGGGTGACATCATCCACGACAGCTCCGTGGAGGTCCTCAACCCCGACCACGTCATTGCGACGCTGGCCGAGGGCGGGAAGCTCAAGATCGAGATGATCGCCCGCAAGGGTCGCGGCTATGTCCCCGCCAGCGAGACGCGTGGCGAGAACCTGCCGGTGGGCTGGCTGCCCATTGACGCGCTGTACAGCCCCATCACGCGCGTGAACTACAACGTCACGCATGCCCGCGTGGGACAGCGCACGGACTTTGACAAGCTCAGCATGGAAATCTGGACGGACGGCAGCATCAAGCCGGACGACGCGCTGGGCATTGCCGCCAAGATCCTCAAGGAGCAGGTGAGCATCTTCATCAACTTCGAGGAGGAGGCGGAGCCGGAGCTGCCCGCGTTCGAGCCCACGCAGGAGAAGTTCAACGAGAACCTCCTCAAGAGCGTGGACGAGCTGGAGCTCAGCGTGCGCAGCATGAACTGCCTGCAGAACGCCAACATCAAGCTCATTGGCGACCTGGTCCAGAAGACCGAGAGCGAGATGCTCAAGACCAAGAACTTCGGCCGCAAGAGCCTCAAGGAGATCAAGGAGATCCTTGCGGAGATGGGCCTGAGCCTGGGCATGAAGCTCGACAACTGGCCTCCCAAGGAGCTGGCGGCGGCGGGAGCCGCGGGTGGTGCGCCGGCGGGCAACGGCGGCGGCGGTCAGCAGACCACGTCGATGGGGCCTGGCGGCGGCGACGTCGAGAGCTGATTGACAATGGAATGCGCCGGGCCGTCCGTTCCTGGACGCGCCCGGCAAACGCGCCCGCGCCCCAGATGAGAGTGGCCGCGCGCACGACGAGATTGAAGGGGAAGTCCCATGCGTCACGCAAAAGCCGGCAAGAAGCTGTCCCGCACCAAGGC
This sequence comes from Myxococcota bacterium, assembly GCA_040752415.1. Classification (GTDB taxonomy): domain Bacteria; phylum Myxococcota; class JACRCW01; order JACRCW01; family JACRCW01; genus JBFMGU01. Next base: position 2,716 of record JBFMGU010000219.1, on the reverse strand, counting down.
GCACCGGCGCGCTTTGTTCCGCAACCTGGCCACCGCGCTCTTCCTGCACGAGCGCATCCAGACCACCGAGGCCAAGGCCAAGGCCCTGCGCCCGGTGGCGGAGCGCCTCATCACCCTCGGTCGTCGTGGCGACCTGCACGCGCGTCGCCTGGCGGCGGGCATGCTCACCGACCCGGCCGCCGTGGAGAAGCTCTTCAGCGAGCTGGGCGCACGCTTCAAGTCCCGCAACGGCGGCTACACGCGCATCATCAAGCTGGGCAACCGGCTCGGTGACGCTGCACCGCTGTCGGTGATCGAGCTCGTGGACGCCAAGGTTGGTGCTCCCGTGGCCACCGAGACCGCAGCCTGATTCCGGACCCGGGGACCGTTGCGCGGCCAGCGCACGGCCTCCGGGGCTCCGCAACGAGCCGCGGTGCCGGCCCTCTCGGGCGTCGTCGCGGTGACCCGTTGTGGTGATTCCCGCGCCCTCTCGCGGGCTGACGTGCGTGGAGCAGGCGTGGTTCTCGCGCCTTGCCGGCATGTCCTCCAACCCTTCCTTCCTCCTCAAGACCACGTTGCGCGCGGCGGGCCTTGGGCTCGTCGACGCGGTTTCCGTGGGCCTCTGGCATCCGCGCCTGGCCGCGTGGCGGGCGGTGGAGTCGCTGCGTCGCGGTGTCGCGCCGGCAGGGGGCGCCCGTCGCTTTGACGCACACCTCGCGGCCCGGCGCACGGGGCAACCGCAGCTCGCCTTCGTGCAGGGGGCCACGCCCTGGTACGCGCTCCGCAGGGTGGCTCGCGTGCTGGGGCTGCGCCCTGGGACGCGTTTTGTCGACGTGGGCGCGGCCGACGGCATGGCTGCCGCGGTCCTGGCCGTCCTCAGTGGTGCCAGCGGATACGCCGTGGAGCCTCAGGATGCCCTCCGGCTGCGCGCGGAGCAGATGTACCGCGCGCTGGGTGTCCCGCTGGGGTGCGCGGCAACACTGCGTGCCGTTCCATTGTCCTCGTGCCACGCGGCGTTCGGCGGTTGGACCTGCCTGGACCCATCCACGCGCCAGCACCTCCTCGACGACCTGACCGCCTTGCCCACCGGCTCACGCCTGGTGACGGTGACCCACGCGCCACAGCACCCGGCGTTCCGCGTGGTGACGTCCTGGCGCGCCACCATGCCCTGGGGACGTGACGAATTGTTTGCCGCGGAGCGGACTTGACGCAGGTCGCCATTTCCCGGAAGAACGCGTTTCCCCTCAGAGGCGCCCTGGCGTTTGTGGAGCGTTGGACATGATTGACTTCTCCCTCACTGAAGAGCAGCTGCAGCTGCAGAAGACCGCCCATGACTTCGCGGAGAAGGTGATCCGCCCCAAGGCGGCACACCACGACGAGACCGGCGAGTTCCCGCTGGAAATCATCAAGAAGGCCTGGGAGCTGGGCCTGGTGAACTGCCACATCCCGCAGGAGTACGGCGGCCTGGGGCTGAAGGTCATTGAGGAGGCCATCATTGCCGAGGAGATGAGCTGGGGCTGCACGGGCATCTCCACCGCCATGACCGCCAACACCCTGGCCGAGGCGCCCGTGATGGTGGGCGGCTCGGAAGTGGTGAAGAAGAAGTACCTGGGCCGCATGACCGAGGCGCCGCTGATGTGCAGCTACGCCGTCACCGAGCCCACCGCCGGCAGCGACGTGCAGGGCATCAAGACCACCGCCAAGAAGGTGGGCAACGACTACGTCATCAACGGCCAGAAGATGTGGATTACCGGCGCGGGCCACGCGGACTGGTTCTTTGTGCTGGCCTACACGGACAAGGCGCAGGGGGCCAAGGGCATGACCGGCTTTGTCGTCGACGCCAAGACGCCGGGCATCACCATTGGCAAGAAAGAGCAGAACATGGGCCAGCGCGCGTCCGACACGCGCGGCATCACGTTCGAGGACGTGAAGGTCCCCGCCGAGAACATGGTGGGCGCGGAAGGGCAGGGGTTCCGCCTGGCCATGGCCGCCTTCGACCACACGCGTCCGCTGGTGGCCGCCGCCGCGGTGGGCCTGGCTCGCGCCGCCATGGAGCACGCCATTGAGTACGCCAAGACGCGCAAGACCTTTGGCGTGCCCATTGCCGAGCACCAGGGCGTCAGCTTCATGATCGCGGACATGGCCTCCGACACCGAGGCGGCGCGTCTGCTGACCTACCGCGCGGCCTGGGAAATCGACCAGGGCCGCCGGAACACCAAGTTCGCCGCGTTTGCCAAGCGGTTCGCCGCCGACAACGCCATGAAGGTGGCCACCGACGCGGTGCAGGTGTTCGGCGGCAACGGCTTCAACAAGGAGTACCCGGTGGAGAAGCTCATGCGCGACGCCAAGATCTTCCAGATCTACGAGGGCACGAGCCAGATCCAGCGGCTCATCATCGCTCGCGAGCTGTTCGTCCGCTGATAGGCAGGACCGCGCAGCACCTGACGCCGACGGCGCCCAGCCCGGGTTCCGTCGGCGTTGTGCTTTCCGCTCAGGTCTGCGGCACCAGTTGCACCACCGGGGCGGAGCTGCTGCGTCGGAGCGACTCCAGCACCTGGTCCACCGTCTCCTGCTCAATGGGCTTGCTGATGCACGGGTTCTGCACCGTGCCTGCGCATTCCGGCGAAGCCGGACACCCGTTCCACGCATGCCGGACACCTGAGGGCCGCGCCCGCGGGGCCTGATGTCACTTCCCAGACTCCGGGGACGGGGTCAACGGGCCTCGCCCACGGGTCTT
>JBFMGU010000218.1:0-17562 GCA_040752415.1 Myxococcota bacterium | reverse complement strand
CGAACAGCCCTGGGGGCGCAAGGACGTCGGGCGCGGCTCTGCCTCGCGGCGCGGGGACCCTTGACGGTTGTCCAAACCGCTCGACGCTGACCAGGGCGGCGAGGGCCCGCCGCACTCCAGGTCGTGGTCCACCGGAGGCGACCAGGACCAGATGGGCAACTTATCCTGACGCAGCCCCTTCGGTGTTCGCCCGCGTCGCCGCCTCGAGGATGCCCAATGGAGGATCTAGTTCCGAACGCCCGCATCCGGCGCGGCGGCGTCGTCGGAACGGGGCGTCAGCTCCAGGCGCACCGGCATTCCCCGACGACGAATCTCCACCGTCCCCCGCCCCATGCTGACCGCCCGGAACAGCAGCGCCCTGCGCGACATCTCATCCATCGGGACCCCGTGGACCGTGAGGATGACGTCGCCATTCTCGAGTCCGGCGGCGCGCAGCGGGCTCTTCTTGCGGATGCTGAACACCTTCAGTCCCAGCGGCCGACCGTCGACGTAGGCCATGATGAACCGCGCGCCCAGTGACACGTCATACGTCCGCGACTGACTCTGCGGCCTCGCCAGCGAGCGATCCTTCGTCGTCACCTCGGCGAGCGTGGCGGGATGCGGGAAGTACGGCTTGCGCAGCGGCTTCTTGCAGCCCCACGGCACCTCCGCGCCCTTCTTGCGCCCCAGGACCCAGCGCTCCGGTGTCCGACGCAACGTCATCCCCATCTCGTCGAGGAGCTCTTCCAACTGGGCCTGCGCCTCGTCGAGGGTGGCCAGCTCCGAGCTGCCGATGGAGAGACGCACACATCCCAACAGCGGCTGCGCGGCCGGCTCCACCACGACGGGAAGCTCGGTGATGCGCTCGAAGTTCCGCAGCACCTCGATGAGCGGCAGCGACCGGAAGGACCACTGCACGGCGTGGAAGGTGTGGTCCTCCGGCGCCGGGTGCCCCGCGGCAAGCGAGATGGCCATCAACAGCGCTGCGGAGAACACGGTGCCACCTCACGCGTCGGAACCGTGTTGTCCGTCGACGGGGCCCGGTGCGCAAGCCCTAGCGATCCAGCACCACGCGCAACCGCTCCGCGACACGGAGGCCGCCCTGCGTGATGTCCCCGGTGCTCTCCAGGCGTTCATCCAACGCCGGAATGCTGCACGCTTCCGTGGCCGCCACCGCCACAATCTCCACCGTCCCCGTCGGCGGATCCGGCAACTCCACCGCGTGTGACGACGTCACCGCACCCCCACCCGCGGGCAGGGCCACGCATCCGGGCGACGTCGCCGCGTCGGTCCACGAGGGGAGCAACCAGGTCACCCGTCCCGCGGCGTCACGCGCGTACACCGCGGCGTGGGTGGCCCCTTGCGCCGGCAGCACATCCAGCGTCACCGACAGCTTCAGCGGAAGCCCAGTCCGGTCTCCCTCGGCAAGACGCTCCATGCCCGCGCCGCGCGCCTGGAACGCCTTGAGATGCACCGGCGCCACGGCCACGGGACCACCCCGCGCGGTCATTCCCACGTCGTCAGCCGGAGAGCGCACCATCACCAGCGCCACGGTGGCCACCGACACTCCCGCGGCCAACGCGCTCCACATCCCCCTGCGTGACGACGCGCTGTTCTCGTCGGAAATCCGGGCCATGACGCCGCGGACCAGCTGTTCATCCGACGCAGGTTCCGCCCGGAGCTGCAGCATGAGCGCTTCCACGGCGTGCACACGCTCCTGACAATCCGGACACTGCGCCACGTGGGCCCGGGCCTGCTGCGCCTCCAGCTCCGGCAGCGCGCGGTCGAGCAGCTGCGCGGTCTTCTCGTCGGTGAGATGGGACGCGATCATGATTGTCCCTTCCCCAGCTGCTGCGCCAGCAACGCCAGACCGCGATGCGCGCGCGAGCGCAAGGTCACTTCGGCGGCGCCGGTGATCTCCGAAATGGTGGCGTAGTCCAGGCCTTCCACGTAGTGCAGCACCACCGCGTCGCGCATGGCCGTGGGCAACGACGACACCCGCGCGCTGAGGGCCCGGTCGCGTTCGCTGGCGAGCAGACGCTCCAACGCCGCGGGGTCGGGTGCGGCGCCCTGGTCCGTGGGCGGCACATGCCCGTGACGACGAGCTTCCGCCACCGCGAACACCTCTCGCACGCGACGCCAACGCAGGTGCGAGATCGCCTTGCTGCGCGCCACCCGGTACATCAGCGCCACGAAGCGCCCCTCCGCGCGATAGCGCGAGCGCATCTCCCAGATGGACACCAGCGTCTCCTGGCAGAGGTCGGCGGCCTCGGCGGGGCCCACCATGCGGCCCAGGTAGCGTCGGATGGCGGCCTCATGACGACGGACCAGCAGCTCGAACGCGCGGCGGTCGCCCTGGCAGACCAGGGACATGAGGGCGTCGTCGGAGGGACGGGAGGAATCCTCGGACGGCGCGGAGGACATGGCAGGCTCGGCAAGCCTCAGGGAAGGACGGGGCACGGCGGTAGGCATCCTCCCCAGGAACGCGCCACACCGCCCCGGCGTTGCAGCGGATCCGCGAGGTTCATCCGCACTGGTGGGATACCGGCAAGGCCAGGTCCTGGGCGCACTGCCAGGCCTCATCAAACGCGTCCTGGGAGAACGCGGGATCCAGGCCCATTCCGTCCGAGGGCACCGTCAGCGTGGCGCTCCCTGTGTCCACCGAGCCAGAGAGCGCGTTGGCGTCCCCGCTCCAGGTCCCGTTCACCGCCTGCAGCGTTGACGACGCCACCTCCACGTTGAACGTCCCGGACGCGCCGGTCACCGCCAGTGAGGCCTGCGCCCACGTGAGGTCCTGGAACCGGGCCATGGGCGTGGTGATGGTGCATTCGCCGGTGGCGTCGGAGCGCGCGGTGCGGGGATGCATGCGCCCCGTCAGCGTCCCCGATCGCACGCGCAGCGCATTGGGTGACGCGCTGGTGCCCACGAGGAGGTTCTCGAGCTCCAGCGTGAGATCGAAGTCGGCGGGCTCGTCGGTGGTGGGGATGATGGGCGCCTGCGGGTTGCCGGTGACCCTGCCGCGGATGGTCTTGGTGCCATTGGCCACCACCACGCCGGTGAGCTGCGTTTCCACGTCGAGACAATCCGTGTTGACCGTGGTGCCGGCGCGGAACTCCAGGTGACAGTTGTCCAGCGTGAGCACCGCGGTGCCCTCGCTCCCGACGGCACCGGTGACCTGGGCCGCGTTCAACACCGCGTCGCTGAAGAAGCCGCACTCGTGGTTGACGTTGAGCACGGAAGCCAGCGTGCCAAAGGTCTTGACCGTGAGTCGCGCCGCTCCGTCGACAATCCGCGGCGTCAGGTCCGCGCACTGGTAGCTCTCCGGCGTGGCGAGATCCGCGGTGCACGCGTACGAGGCTTTGAAGCGCGCCGCGTCATACTCGGGGTCCAGCTTCCCGTCGTCACCGGTGGGAATCGTGACGTCACGCGCGGGGACCGGAGGCTCCATGGCGAAACGCGCTGCCAGGTTCATCCGCCCCGCAATCGTGTTGTCGCCCTCGTCGCGCACGCCGTTCGTCGCCCGCAGGTCGGAGGACGTGACCTCGGCGAGGATCTGGCCGCGCTCCGTCGTGAGCTCCACCGTGCTCGGTCCGTAGCGGATGGAGCTGAACGCCACGTTGGGGGTGGAGATGGCGCAGGCACCGGTGGACGCGCCCACGGCGAGGCGAGGCGCCACGACGGCAGAGATGCTGCCGCGCTGCATGGCCATGCTGTTGGGGCTGTCGGAGACGCGCACCGAGAAACCGGAGAACGCCGCGTTGCGAATGGTGACCGTGGCCGCGGTGCTCGACGAGGGAACCACGGGCGCGTCGAGCTTCCCGGTGAGGATGCCTTCCACGGTGCGCGTGGCGGAGATGGTGACTGTGCCGCGGACCATGGTGCTCCGGCCGTTGCAGTCCGTCGACAGCGTCATCTCGTCGGGGACCTGGATGGTGCAGCCTTCCACCGTCCACGTGACGCGCCCCGGCGAGCCCACCTCCCCTTCCTTCACCGCGGCGGCCAGGACGGCGGGGCTCTGGAATCCGCACGTCGCATCCTGGTTCACCAGCGTTGTCATGGCGCCAACGTTGCGCACCGTCAGCCGTGCCACGCCCATCGCAATCTCGTCGCCACCGACCACGGAGCACGCACTTCCCGTGGTCAGCAGCGGAATCATCCACGCCGCACGCATCGTCGTCAGAACAGGGAGCAGGTGGCTTCAGAGTACGTGGAGCCGGCCAGGCACATGATGTGTTGCGTGGCCCGACGGAGCGCCGACACGTCGGAAGCGCTGGGCGTAGCGCCGCCGTCCATGCGCGACTTGATGTCGTTCACCTCGGTGAGGTCCGCCTGCAGGGTGGACTCACTGGTGCTGCTGAGGTTCAGGGAATCCACCAGGCCACCCGCGGCCAGCGCATCCTGGAGGACCAGCTGGATGTTCTCGACGTCACCGGCGTAGTCCGAGCCGTTGTCGACGAAGGTGGGCGTGGTCTCGGAGTCACCCAGGTATTGCACGATGTCCAGCAGGTACTGCGTCTGCGCCGCCACCTTCACGAAGTTCAGCGTCTCAACCTCGTCGTCAGGCGTGTGGTAGAGCTTGTTCTGCCCGTTGCTGAGGAACAACACGGGGATGTCACGGTCACGGAAGGGGTCGTAGTCGCTCCACGGCTGGAGGCCGGTGCGCGTGCGCTCCACCATGTGCAGACCGGTCCGGTACACCGCGATGCCCGCGGGCGCCGTCACCGACGTCACCGCCTGCTTCACCTCCGCGCTGGATTCCGCCCCCAGCACGAAATGCCCGTCGTAGCCCGGCCACAGCTCACCGCCCACGAGGTCCAGCACAATGGCCACGTCCGTCTGTTCCAGCGGGATGGTGGGATGCGCGGCGTAGAACTCGGAGCCCATCTCCGCCGAGAGGAACGTGGGCGGCTCCTCCGCGTCCCACGCCGCAATCAACACGGAACGACGCGGCGGGTTCGCGGCCAGCTCACAGCCAATGGCCAGGATCGTCGCCACGCCGGCGGCGTTGTCGTTGGCGCCGTTGCAGATGTCACCGGAGCAGGAGCCCAGGTGGTCGTAGTGCGCGCTGAGGATGATGGTGCGGTCGCGCAGCTGCGCGTCGGTGCCCTCAATGCGGCCCAGCAGGTTGATGCCCACGCCCGTCTCGACGAGCTGCTCGTATCCTTCCGTGCCCGCCGGCTGCAGGCTGCAGCGCATCATGTAGTTCACGATGTACGCGCGCGCCGCGCCGGCGCCCTCGGTCCCCTCGTTGCGACCGTTCATGTCGTCGGACGCCAGCGTGGTGGTCACGCTCTCCAGCTCCTGCTGCGACGTGGGATTCTCCGGCCGCGGCCCGGCGTCCGAGGTGTTGCCTCCGGATGACGACGACGAAGTCCCGCCGCCCGCGTCCACCACATCACCCGACGAGGACGAGGACGTGCTCCCGCCCGTGCTTCCCGAGCCGCACGCCGCCGACAGCACCACCAATATCAACGCACCCACGCGCATCCGCATGATCACTCCCACCGTAGAGGTGGCGCAGCGGTAGTAACGCGTCACGTGAGCTGTCAACGTCGGTGGGACCTGGTGATCGCATGTGCGGGGAAACACACACCCCGGCGTGAACATCCAATTTCCGCGGAGGTGACCGTGGGAATCGGTGTGTCCAGGAGAGGCAGCGCGCTCGTCGTGACGGCCGTGGTGGTGGCGGGATGCACCGGGAAGTCCGCGGCGCCGGAGGCCACCACGCCAGAGCCCACGGTGACGTATCACCACCACGTGCGTCCCATCCTGGAATCCCGGTGCGTGGGTTGCCACACGGCGGGCGGGATTGGCCCATTCCCCCTGACCACGTTCGAGGAGACCTGGCACGTCCGGGACCTCATCCTGCATTCCGTGGTGAGACGCACCATGCCGCCGTGGCCACCGGCGCAAGGCTGCACGGACTACCTGGGCGATCCCTCACTTTCCGACGGGCAGATTGCCACCATCCAGCGCTGGGTCGACGGGGGCGGGCCCGCCGGGACGGAAGTCACCACGCTGTCCCACGCCACCGAGCCGCCACGCCTCTCCCGCGTGGACCTCACGCTGCGCATGCCAGTGGACTACCTGCCGCAGCAGTCTCCGGATGATTACCGGTGCTTCATCCTGGACTGGCCGGAAGACGAAGTGAGCTATGTCTCCGGTTTTCGCGCGCATCCCGGAAATGCGTCGGTGGTGCATCACGTGATTGCGTATTCCATTCCGCCGCAGCTGGTTGACGACGTGCTGGCCCTCGACGACGCCGACACCGCGCCCGGTTACGAGTGCTTTGGTGGACCGGGGGTCATGCCACGCAGCGTGGGCGCGCGACCGGGGTGGCTGGGCGCGTGGGCGCCGGGGGGACAGGGCTCCGACTATCCCGCGGGAACCGGCGTACGCGTGGCGCCGGACTCCAAGGTGGCGCTGCAGATCCACTACAACGTGTCGTCGGGAGATGGGCTGGACCGGACAGAGGTAGAGTTCAAGCTGGATTCCCACGTCGAGCGCGAGGCGTTGGTGCTCCCGTTTGCCAACCCGGATTGGTTCCGTGGCGTCGGGATGGACATCCCCGCGGGCGGCGTCGACGTCATGCACACGTTCGCGTTTGACGTGACGGGCTTCATGTCCATGCTCTCGGAGGGCCACATTCCCGACGGGCCCGTGCGCGTCTATTCGGCCGCGTTGCACATGCACATGCTGGGGCGTTCCGGGTGGATCGGCATCCAGCGCGCCGGGGGCGAGTACGAATGCATGCTGGACATCCCGCGCTGGGACTTCCATTGGCAGAACTCGTACGGCTTCGTGGAGCCCAAGACGGTGCACCCCGGTGACCTGGTCAACATCGAGTGTCACTGGGACAACAATGCGCCGGATGCTGACGACGTGCGCTGGGGTGAAGGAACCGGCGAGGAGATGTGCCTGGGCATCCTCTACGTCACCGCGCCCTGACCGCCCAACACGCATGACCGCGCGAATCTGGCCCGGCAATCCCTACCCGCTCGGCGCGTTCCACGACGGCATGGGCGTGAACTTCGCCATCTACTCGGAGCACGCCACCAAGGTGGAGTTGTGCCTCTTCGACGCCGTCACCGACCGCGTGGAGCGGGAGCGCATCGAGCTGCCCGAGCACACCGGTTACGTGTTCCACGGCTATGTTCCCTATCTGAAGCCAGGCCAGCTCTATGGCTACCGCGTGCACGGTCCCTATGAGCCCAACCAGGGCCTCCGCTTCAATCCGCACAAGCTCCTCGTGGACCCCTACGCGCAGGCGGTGGCCAATGAGCCGGATTGGAAGGCCCCGCTCTTCCCCTACAAGCTGGGCCATCCTGAGCAGGACCTGGCCATGTGCACCGACGACAGCGCCTGGGGCGCGCCGCGGTGCGTGGTGGTGGACAACTTCTTCCACTGGGAGGGAGACCGGCAGCCGCGCACGCCCTGGCGCGAGACCGTCATCTACGAGGTTCACGTCAAGGGTTTCACCAAGCGGCACCCTGAAGTGCCGGAGGGCCTGCGTGGCACGTACGCGGGCCTGGCGTCGGACGCGGCCGTCAAGCACCTGGAGAAGCTGGGCGTGACGGCGGTGGAGCTCATGCCCGTCCACGAGATGGTCGACGACAAGCACCTGGTGGACAAGGGCCTCAAGAACTACTGGGGCTATAACACGCTAAGCTACTTCGCACCGGCGGGACGGTATTGCTCGGCGGGCCGCCTGGGCGAGCAGGTGGCGGAATTCAAGGCCATGGTGAAGACGCTGCACCTGGCGGGGATCGAGGTGATCCTCGACGTGGTCTACAACCACACCGCGGAGGGAAATCACCTGGGTCCCATGCTCAGCCTGGAGGGCACAGACAACCCCACCTACTACCGCCTGGTGAAGGACAACCCGCGCTACTACACGGACTACACGGGCTGCGGGAACAGCCTCAACGTGCGCCATCCCCAGACGCTGCAGCTGATCATGGACAGCCTGCGCTACTGGATCACGGAGATGCACGTGGACGGCTTCCGCTTTGACCTCGCCGCCACCCTGGCCCGCTCTCTCCACGACGTGGATCGCCTCAGCGCGTTCTTTGACATCATCCACCAGGACCCCATCATCTCGCGCGTGAAGCTGATTGCGGAACCGTGGGACCTGGGCGCCGGCGGCTACCAGGTGGGAAACTTCCCGGTGTTGTGGACGGAGTGGAACGGACGCTACCGCGACGCGGTCCGCAAGTACTGGAAGGGAGACCCCGCGCAGGCGGCGGACCTGGCATGGCGACTCACCGGCAGCGCCGACCTCTATGAGTCCAACGGACGCCGTCCCTACGCCTCCATCAACTTCATCACCGCCCACGACGGATTCACCCTCCACGATCTCGTCAGCTACAACTCGAAGCACAACGAAGCGAACCAGGAGAACAACAACGACGGCACCAATGAGAACCACAGCTGGAATTGCGGCGTGGAGGGAGAGACGGAGGACGCCGCCATCCTGGAGCTGCGGGAGCGTCAGAAACGCAACCTGCTGGGCACGCTGATGGTCTCCCAGGGCGTCCCCATGATCCGTGGTGGCGACGAGATCGGGCACACGCAGCGGGGGAACAACAACGCGTACTGCCAGGACAATGAGCTGACCTGGCATGACTGGAACCTGGATGACCGGAAGCAGGCGTTGTTGAGGTTCTGCCAGATCGTGGTGGCGCTGCGTCATGCACAGCCGGTGTTGTGGAGGAAGCGCTTCTTCTCAGGCGGCTATGTGCGCGGCAGCGAGTTCAAGGACATTGCGTGGTTCCGTCCCGATGGGAAGGAGATGTCGGAGGCGGACTGGAAGCAGGGATTCGTCCGCTCCCTGTGCATCCTCCTCGGCGGAGATGCCATTCCGTCGCTGTCCGACAAGGGTGAGCCGGTGGTGGGGGACACGTTGTTGGTGATGACCAACGCGCACCATGAGCCCATGGACTGCGTCCTTCCGGAAGCGGAGTGGGGCCAGGCGTGGGAAGTCCTCGTCGACACGCGCACGTCGGAGGTGAAGGCCGGTGTCCGGGTTGGCGCGGGCGGAGGTTACCGCCTGGAGTCCAGGTCCATGGCCGTGCTGCGCCTTTGCCGTGACGACGGTGACAAGAAGGTCTGAGGCGTTCTCCCTCGTTACATCACACTCCGAGGAAGGCGGCTTCCCATGGAAGAGGCTGTGGCCAGGTCTCCCTTCACCCCTCCGCTTGGAAGTCCTCCCGCCGCCGTCCAGGAGCTGGAGGCGGAGGAGATTTTCGAGGCGGTGGCGGCACGTTTCTCGTCGGGGACACTGCACACCCCGCTGGCCACCTACCGGCTCCAGCTCAACGGCGCGTTCACCTTCCGCGACGCCATGGCCCTCACCGGCTACCTGGACGCGCTGGGCATCACCGACGTGTACTCGTCGCCATTCTTCCGCGCGCGCACCGGGAGCACGCACGGCTATGACCTGGTGGACCACAACAGCATCAACCCGGCCATCGGCACGCGTGAGGACCTGGAGGCGTGGCGCCACGCGTTGCGCGAGCGCGGACTGGGGCTGGTGCTGGACTTTGTGCCCAATCACATGGGCATCAACACGGCGGAGAACCCGTGGTGGATGGACGTGCTGGAGAACGGTCCCAGCTCCCTTTACGCGCCGGTGTTCGACATCGACTGGACGCCGTTGAAGTCGGAGCTGCGTCACAAGGTCCTGCTGCCCGTCCTCGGCGAGCATTACGGCCGCGTCCTGGAAAACGGTGAGCTGCGCCTGCACCTGGAACAAGGCGCCTTCCAGGTCCGCTACTGGTCCACCACGTTCCCGGTGAACCCGCGCACCTATCCGCTCATCCTGGAGCCGCTCCTCCCCTCACTGATGGAGCAGCTGGGCGTGGAGCATGACGCGGTGCTGGAGCTGCAGAGCATCATCACTGGGCTGCGCCACCTGCCGCCGCGCACGGAGACCCTCCGCGCCAAGGTCATGGAACGTCGTCGGGAGAAGGAGATCCTGAAGCGGCGCCTGGCCACGCTGATTGCCGAGAGCCCCGACGTGCGAGACGCGGTGCAGCAGCGGCTGGTGGTCCTGAACGGACAGAAGGGATGGCCCCGCAGCTTTGACGAGCTGGACGCGCTCCTCGAGGAACAGGCGTACCGGCTGAGCTACTGGCGCGTGGCGGGCGAGGAGATCAACTACCGCCGCTTCTTCGACATCAACGACCTTGCCGCCATCCACATGGAGAACCCGGTGGTGTTCGAGCAGGCGCATGCCCTGCTGCTGAACCTGCTGGCGGATGACGTCGTCACGGGTCTGCGCATTGACCACCCCGACGGACTCTGGGACCCGCGCGGCTACTTCACCGCGTTGCAGGAGCAGTTCTTCCTGGAGCTGTGTCGTCGGGAACACGCGCGCCGGCACCATTCCAACGGGGACGTCCGCACCCGGGAACGCTTTGCCTCGCTGGTGCCGCGTCTCACCCACCTGCTCGCGGAAGCCGTGGCCGCACTCCCGAAAGGGGGACTGGCCCGCCCGCTCTACGTCGTGGGTGAGAAGATCCTGTCCCGCGGTGAGAAGCTGCCCGGTGATTGGCCGCTGCATGGCACCAGCGGTTACGAGTTTGCCGCCAAGCTGGCCGGTGTGTTCGTCGACGGCACCAGCGAGCACCGGATGACCGACATCTACGAGCGCTTCACCGGCCTCCGCACCGACTTCGAGACGTTGGTCTATGAGAAGAAGAAGCTGATCCTCCGCACGTCGCTGGTGAGCGAGCTCAACGTGCTGGCGCACGCGCTCAACCGGCTCAGCGAGCGGGACCGTCACAGCCGCGACTTCACACTGGGCAGTCTCACGGAAGCGCTGCGCGAGGTCATCGCGTGCTTCCCCGTCTACCGCACGTACGTGAACGAGCGGGAAGAGGTGGTCACCGAGCAGGATCGGATGGTGATCGCGCGGGCGGTCCGACTGGCGCGTCGTCGGGATCCCACCACCGACGCCTCCGTGTACGCGTTCATCCGCGCGGTGCTGACGCTGGAGCTCCCCGACACCGTGCCCGACGGAGACCGCCACCTGTGGCGCGAGTTCGTGATGCGCTTCCAGCAGCTGACCGGACCGGTCATGGCCAAGGGTCTCGAGGACACCGCGTTCTATGCGTACAACCGCCTCGTCTCGCTCAACGAGGTGGGTGGTGAGCCGGAGCGTTACGGCATCAACGTGGCGGAGCTGCACCGCGCCAACGCGGAGCGACAGCGGGACTGGCCCTCGTCGATGCTCTCGCTCTCCACGCATGACACCAAGCGCAGTGAAGACGTGCGCGCGCGCATCAGTGTGCTCAGCGAGCTGCCCGACCAGTGGGCGGCCGCGCTGGCCGAGCTGAGCCGCGCCGCGGAGGCGCACAAGGTCGACGTCGACGGGCAGCTGGCTCCGGACCGCAACGAGGAGTACCTGCTCTACCAGACGCTGCTGGGAAGCTGGCCCTTCGAAGAGCCGGTGGGTGAAGCGCGCAAGGCGTACGAGGAGCGGCTGGTGGCGTACATGCGCAAGGCCACCAAGGAGGCCAAGGTCAACACGTCGTGGATCAACGCGAATCCCGAATATGACGCCGCGGTGGAGGGCTTCGTGCGCGCCGTGGTGGGCCGTGACGACGTGCTGGGCGAGGCCTTCCACGATCTCGCGCGCGTGGTGGCGTTCCACGGGATGTGGTCCTCGCTCTCCAAGAGCCTGCTGAAGTTCACCTCTCCCGGCGTGCCGGACACCTACCAGGGCACGGAGATGTGGGACCTGAGCCTGGTGGACCCGGACAACCGTCGTCCCGTCGACTGGGCGCTGCGACAGCGCGCGTTGAACGGGATCCTGGACCGCAAGGCCAACGCCCGCGACCTCTGCCGCGAGCTCATGCGCCACGCCACCGACGGGCGAATCAAGCTCTACGTGGCCTACACCGCGCTGCGGACGCGACGACGGTTGCCGGACCTCTTTGGTCCCCTGGGCGCGTACGTGCCGCTGTCCGCGCTGGGAGCGCAGCCGGACCACGTCGTGGCGTTCAGTCGTCGACACGGTGAGCATGAGTTGGTGGTGCTGGTTCCCCGTCTCACCGCGGTGCTCGCGGGAGGGAGGATGGAAGCGCCGGTGGGGCCGGTCTGGACGGACACCTGGCTGCCGCTGGCGGAAGGTCGCTTCACCAACCTGTTCACCGGCGAGCCGCTCAGCACGCGCGACCGCGAAGGCATCAGCGCGCTGGACCTGGACCAGGTGCTGGCGGACTTCCCGGTGGCGCTCCTGGAGCGGGTGATTCCCGACGGGAGGTGAGATGCGCAAACGGGTCCCGCGCATGGGAGCGTGGCAGGGCGGTGGAGGCGTGCAGTGGTGCACCTGGGCGCCCGGGCATCAGCGCGTGGACGTGATCCTCTACGCCGCGGACGGAACCACGGAGCTCCGTCGCCACGAGACGCGCCCGGAGCCCGAAGGCTTCTTCACGCTGCAGTTGCGCGAGGCCGGAGCGGGAACGCTGTACAAGCTGCTTCTCGACGGAAACGGACCCTTCCCCGACCCGTTTTCGCGCAGCCAGCCGTTCGGCGTGCACGGTCCCTCGCAGGTTGTCGACGAGCATTTCCGGTGGACGGACTTGGCGTGGCGCGGAATCCCGCTCGCGGACATGGTCTTCTACGAGGTGCACGTTGGCGCCGCCACGCGGGAAGGCACCTTCGACGCGTTGGCCGCCCGCATCCCGGACCTGTTGGAGCTTGGCATCACGGCGCTGGAGCTGATGCCGGTGGCGTCGTTCCCTGGCCAGCGCAACTGGGGTTACGACGGGGTGTTCCTCAACGCGCCCCACGCCGGCTACGGCGGCCCGGATGGTCTCAAGCGCCTGGTGAACGCCGCGCACGGCGCGGGTCTCGCGGTGATTCTCGACGTGGTCTACAACCACTTCGGTCCCGACGGGAACTACGTCTCGCAATACAGTCCCGCGTGGTTCACCTCACGCCACAAGACGCCGTGGGGTGATGCCATCAACTTTGACGGCGAGGACTCCGCGCCGGTGCGAGAGCTGTTCGCCGCGAACGCGGAGATGTGGATCCGCGAGTTCCACCTGGATGGTCTCCGGCTCGACGCCACGCACGCCATTGTCGACGACAGCCCGGTGCACATCCTGACCGAGGTAGCCCAACGCGCACGCGCCGCCGGGGATGGGCGTCACGTGGTGGTGATTGCGGAGGATGAACGCAACGAGGTCCGGCTGCTGATGCCCACGACGGAGCGCGGCCTGGGTCTTGATGCGTTGTGGGCGGACGACTTCCACCACCAGCTGCGCCGCGCGCTCGCCGGTGACAAGGACGGGTACTTCCGGGATTACACGGGAAGTCCGCGGGACGTCGTCGAGACGCTGCAGCGCGGTTGGTTCTACACCGGGCAGCATTCGCTGCACCTTGGCCGGCCCAGGGGTACCGCTCCCGACGTGGTGGAGCCCGTGCGACTCATCCATTGCCTGCAGAACCATGACCAGGTGGGAAACCGCGCGCTGGGCGACCGGCTGGGCCACGTGATCAGCCCCGCGCTGTACCGCGCGGCAACGGCGCTGCTCCTGCTCTCTCCGTACACGCCGCTCATCTTCATGGGCCAGGAATGGAATGCCTCCACGCCATTCCGCTACTTCACCGACCACCACGGGGAGCTGGGCAGGTCGGTGACGGAAGGTCGTCGCAAGGAGTTCGAGGCCTTCGAGGCGTTCAGGAACGTCGTGGTGCCGGATCCGCAGGCGATGGAGACGTTTGAGGGGAGTCGGCTGCGTTGGGAGGAGCGCGAGGCACGCGCGCACGCGGCGATGCTCGCCTGGTACCGGGAGCTGCTGCATCTCCGCGCCACGCACTCGTGTTGTCGTCGTCGTGGACGGGGGGATTTCCGGGTGGACCTGCTCAGTCCGCACACCATCTTGTTGCAGCGGCGCTCCCGCGGTTCGCGCATGGCGGTGATGGTGAACCTGCGCGGCCGCTTCGCGCGCACGTGGGGTCAGCCCGGGGAGTGGCACATCCTGGCCTTCAGCGAGGACGAGCGCTTTGGTGGCGCAACACGCCCCTCCGACGCGTTCATGGAGGGCCACCTGATCCTCGACGGACCCGCCGCGCTGGTGCTGGAGTCCGAGACGTGAGGCAGTTCTGCAGCGGTTCCCGGTCAGGGTGAATGTGGCTGGTGGCGACGTTGCCCCCCCACCCGGCCGCCTCACGATTTCACCGATTTCTCGTCGGGGCGGCCGACCTCCCCCACGGCGTGGGGAGGCGTAGATGTGCCGCGCCCGGTGTTTCAGTGAGCCCAGCGCGGCACAAGGCCTCATTGAGCCCGTGCCGCCCACTGGCGCAAGGAACCACGTGAGGCGGCACATCTACGCCTCCCCACGCCGTGGGGGAGGTCGGCCGCCACGACTAGAAATCGGTGAAATCGTGAGGCGGCCGGGTGGGGGGGCAACGCCGCCACCGGCCCTCACGCTCACCCTGACCGGGAACCGCTGTGAGGCCACGCTCCGCAGCTTGCGCCAGGACGCGCAGCCCAAAGCTGGCGCGCGCGCTCGTCCCGCTCACTCCACGTCCAGCTCGCCCCTGCCCTGGTACGGGTAACCCTCCTCGCCGCGTCCCCCCAGGAACACCTCCACCTCGTCGCCACTGCTCAGGGAACCCGGACCCGCGTCACTGCTGGAGTAGCCCAGCGCACCGTCCGGCACGACGCCGTACCTCACCGGTGGAAGGAAACCCGGGCCATTCGCGGTGACGGACCATTTCACCCGTCCATTGCCCATGCGCACATCCAGCTGCGTGACACGGAGCGGAGGCTCCCAGGTGATCACGTCGCCATCCGCGTGCACGTCCACGTCGTAGACATCCATCCCGCTGTCCAACACCAGCTGAACCGGCTCGGCAGGACAGCTGCGCAGCAGCATGGTCCCGCTGCGTGCGCTCTCGTGTCCCGTCGCCACCGTGCCGGAGCTCGCCGCCAGCACGTTGAGCTCATCCAGCATTGCGGTTCGGATCATGAACGTTCCTTCCGCGTCCGTGCGCGTGAGGAACTCGCAGGTGACGTCGCCAAGCGAGCACGCCAGTGTCCACTGGCCCACGTCCAGCGTGGCATCCCAACCAAAGACGCTCACGCCCCGCGCCAGCTCCCCACGACGATCCACCAACACGCCGTGCACCTCGCAGATGCGGGGAACCAGCTCGTTGTCCTGGGAGAGGACGATGGTGCCCAGGTCCGCGCAGCCACCTCCGCATGTGGCGGAGACGGAAGAGGGCTCATGCTCTCGCGCGTCATAGACCAGCCCACGGTGCGCGAAGCGCAGGGCCACGCGGTGCCGCTCATTGGGAAACCCATCCTGGTCCAGGTCCTCACCCATGCGGTCACTGCGCAACACCTCCACGCAGAACCTGCCGTCGGCCAGCACCGTCGTGGCGCGCGAGGCACCCACGTACGCCGAGCCGCGCGCCGACACCGTGGCGCCCTCGGCAGGAAGACCGTCCCGCCCCAACACGCGCCCCGTGAGACACCCAATCTCCGGCACGGCCCAGTCGACATTCCAGTAGCCCGTCCGTCCCACGCTCCCGCGCACGGCCACGCCATTGCTCCACGTCCCGTCGTGGATGGCGGCCAGGCTCTGCTCCGGGAGGACCAGGCCATCCTCATCCACCAGGTAGCCTTCACCTTCACGCAGCCACTGACCTCGCCACGCGTCAAAGCGGTACAGCGGGACCTCCACGCGCGGCGTTCCCGGTGACATGTCGCGCAGGAGCCGCCAGCTCTGACGTGGGACGCGCATCTGCAGGTCCACCGCCGGGTCCACCGTGTTGAGCTCCTGCCCGTCCTCACCCTTCAGCTCCACGAACGCGAACACCGCGGTGAGCAGCACCCGACGCTCCGCGTCCTCGAGGTGACCGGGGATGACGTTGGGCTCTTCCACGGGATTGAACACGCGCGCGCTCCCTGAGAGCCCGTCGGGCACGCCGCGCAGCTGCAGCGCATGACCCGGAATGGCGCACGCACCCGGCCGACATTCCAGCACCTGCATCTCGGTCAGCGTGACGGTGAGCTTGATGTTCGCACGGGGCGCGGCCGTGACGGTGCGGTAGAGCGGTGCCACCCCCTCCCCGCGGTATGTGACGACGAGCAGGGTGCCAGCGGGTACCAGCAGTTGCGCGCGATAGCGACCTTCGCGATCGGTGAAGACGGTGGACCACTCACCGTCCTGGTAGGTTCCATTCCCATCGACGTCGGCCATCATGGTGACCGTGGCGCCGCGAAGGGGACTGGGCTGGCCACCGCCCGCGGGGCGACGGTTCACGATTCCCTGCACCACCACGACGTCCTGCACAGGCTCTTCCGTGCCCCAGAGCGAGGGAACGGACGCATCCGGCGCCTCGATCTCGGGGAGGTCCACATGCGGGCATCCTTGCGAGCCACACGCATCCAGGGCCAGGCACACCAACGCCGCGCACAACACCGCGCGCGCGCCCCGCCTGGGGCAATCCGCCGCCATGGGTTCTCCTGCATCACGCGTCAGGGGAAATTCCGCACGGATCCACGCGCATCATGACGCACGCTTCCGCGCCACCGTTGACGTAACGTCGGACGCCACCGCCCGCCGTGACAACGGAGCGCGGCGACGGAACCGGAACACCTTCGTGCGGGCTCACCAGCCGCGCGGCGCTCGTGGGCAAAGAGGCTCACGACGTGGGTGAGCGACCAGGCACCGCGTCACCGGCACCGGAACAGCACGAGGCGGTCGTCGTGCACCTCCACGTGGGACGCGCACGAGGACACGCCTCGGGCCGAGCATCTTCAACGGGAGCTACGCGCGTGTACCGCCCGCGAACCTTCCCGTCCGTCCACCGCGGGTAAAGACGGCGCCGGCAATGAACAGCAGCGCAATCGCCCCAAGGATGCTTCCAATGACCCCGGCCGGGTGGAACACGGTGGGGCTTTCACCCGTCAATGCACTGGCCACAAAGCCACCCAGGAATGAGCCCGCCACGCCAAGCAGCGTCGTCATGACCACGCCCATGGCCTGGCTCCCTGGCATGACTGCCCTGGCCAGCAACCCAACAATGAACCCGAACACGATCCAAGACAGGATGCCCATGGTCATCCTCCGTGGTTGTCACTTCGAGGTAACCAAGGGTCCGCAAGCCGGCCACCACGTCGTCACAGCAGCCGTGTCCCAGGCGCAGGCACCACGCGCACCACGGACGCGCTGGCCCTTCCGCGCGCACGCCGTTACCACGCTGGGCACCTGGGCCTGTGCACGAACACACGGAATGCGCGGGTGCGGAAACGGGAATCCGGCACATGACGTCCGCTGCCCTGGCGCTGTGCGCGTTGCTCGCGGCCACCACCGGTGACGACGTCACATCCTGCGCGCCCACGTGTGAGCCATGCCGCGCGGGAGAGGGCTGCGTGGAGAAGTGCACGCTGCCGCCGGATTGCCCGGGTCGCTGCCAGGTCACGCGCGAGTGCGCCTCCGGCTACGTCTGGGACGACGAGACCTGCGCGTGCGTGGCGGGCGAAAGCTGCGGAGAGAACACCTGCGGCGTGGACGAGTACTGCTGCAATGAGAGCTGCGGCATCTGTGCTCCGGAAGGCGG
>JBFMGU010000217.1:0-17680 GCA_040752415.1 Myxococcota bacterium | reverse complement strand
CCGGGAAATCCGCGCACGCGTTCTGGGGGTACGGGAACACCTGGGGCGAGGGCGCGGGGGCGTCGGAGGCGCACTGCTCACGGGCCGCCGGCGGGAACGGACGCAGCGAGAGATCGAACGCGCCCACCGCGGTGTCACGCTGCCAGCTGGCCAGCTCCTGGACGCTGAGCGCCGCATACGGCGACGAGCCCGCCATCTCGCCAATCACCTGCGTGTAGCCCTGGTTGTAGTCGGTGCACGCGGCGTTGAGGATGTTGTTGCCGCGGTCATAGTGCGTGTCTCCGTCGGTGGTGGCGTCGGTGCCGAACATCACGCGGTGCGCTCCCAGGGAGCACATGGCCAGCCGGACCTGCCGCGCGTTGCTCCAGCTGGTCTCCACCAGGATGTTCGGTGCGCGCTGGGCGTGACGGATGACGTTGGTGCGGTCGCACGCCGCAATGTCCATGTGGAACATCACCACCAGCACGCCGGGATGCCGCAGCGCCAGCGTGGCCACGCGCGCCGGGCTGG
The DNA here is from genome assembly GCA_040752415.1 of Myxococcota bacterium. Lineage (GTDB taxonomy): Bacteria > Myxococcota > JACRCW01 > JACRCW01 > JACRCW01 > JBFMGU01. The sequence goes on along the minus strand of JBFMGU010000217.1, from coordinate 17,170 downwards.
CCGCGTCCGCGGGGGAGGCGCCGCTCTGCTCCTCGGTGTGGATGACCACGGGAACGCGGTACTTCTCCGCCAGGTCGAGATACGGGTCCACGTAGGCCGCGTCGGCGGGGAAGCTGTCTCCCACGGGATGCAGCTTGATGCCCTGGAACGCGTCATCCCGCAGCAACGCCTCCACCACGCCCAGGTCGGCGGCGCGCTGGAAGTCGTCGGCGGTGGGGTGGCCCCAGGCCAGGGCGCGGAAGCGGTCCGGGCGGGACTGCACCAGGCCGGCCACCTGGTCCTGGCTGGCGTCGAGCGTGGTCAGGCCCAGCAGCACGCCGTGGCCGTCCAGCACGTTGGTCACCGTGTCCGGGAAGAACCCCAGGTCCTGCGCGGTGGCAATGGGATGCGTGTGGCTGTCGACGAGCGGGCGCAGCACCGAGCCGGGATTCACGTCGTAGGTGAGGCCGCGGTCCAGCCAGACCTCGTCGTGCGTGCTGGTCCAGGGACGCCCCAGCCGGTCCACCTGCCGCACCTGCCCGTCGACGCTGACCTTGAACGCCAACCGCTCGCCGGGGGAGGCGTTGAGCGTGCCGGTGCGCCAGCCGTCCTGCGCCGCGCCCAACGTGACGGCGGAGAAGGTGCCGGGAATGCCGCACGGCGCGGTGGCCACCTCCAACGTCTGCGTGGCGCCCTCGGCGCGCACGTGGATGACCTTGCCGCCCGACGGTGCCGCCAGCTGGAAGCTCCCCGCCTCGTCGGGGGCGTCCTCCATCATCACCGCGTTGTTGTTCACATCCGCGCCCAGGTAGTCGGTGTCGGCCTGGTCGGTGACGGCGAAGTAGTAGGCGGTGGCGCCGGAGAACGGCGGGATGGCCGCCACCCACAACACGCACGGCGCCCCCAGCGACTCACCGTCGCAGTCCGCGTAGTCCGCGTCAAAACGCGCCGGCGTCGACTGCCAGTTGGCGCCGTTGTGGTAGTAGAGCGTGACCGCGTTCAGGTCGAACTGGAAGGAGCGCACGCGCAGCGTGACACCGTCGGAGGCATCCACGCGCTCTCCGTCGGGGCGGTACACCGGCGAGCTGACCCGGTGCTCCACGCCGTTCCATTCCACGTTGTTGTCATTGGTGGCGGCCGCCGTTGCGGTGACAAGCAGCCAGATTGCGGCATGAGCTGTCATGCGCCGGGATTAGCCCATTTGCGCGGGCGCAACAAACCCACGGACGGCGGAAGCCGGGCCTCACTCCGGGTCGCGCACGGGGTCCACGCGGGTCAGCGACGCGTACAACGCCGCAATGCGACCCCGCACCTGCTCAAACCGCTCCGTGGACGCCAGCGCGCGCATGCGCACCGCGTAGTTGTCCCGCAGGAACAGGCCCTCCACCACGGTGCGCGCCATGTCCGGCGTGCGCAGCTCGTACACCCACTCCATGTACTCAATGCCGTGCGCCACCTTCTTCTCCAGGGACACCAGCCGGTAGCGCAGCTGCTTGAAGGCATTCTCGTACGTCTTGAACACGCTGGGCTGCAGCTTCTCCAACGAGGTGGACCGCTGCACCTTGCGCGTCTCGATCACCAGACCCACGTGGCGCGCCACCGCCTGCAGCGTCACCTCGTTGCCGTTGTCCATGCTGGGTGCCTGGGTGGGCGTCAGCAGCTGGAACTCACCCTGCGCATCCGTGCGCACGCGCCAGTCATCTCCCAGGCGCAGCGCAAAGCCCACCGTGTCATTGACGTAGACGTTGCTCTTCTCGTCGTAGCGGTCGTAGGTGAGCTTGGAGACCGGTGCCAGGCATGCGCCCGTTGTCAGGACCGAACCCGAGAGAACCGAGACGAGCAACAGGCGGCGCATGGCCAAAGTATAGCAACCGGACAAGGTTCTTCACGTTGACCTGTCCGGGATCACGACACCCTGTCTGAAATTGCGACAGGCACATTCGACCTCGTCACGGAAACCCACGTGTCGTCACAGGTGGTTACGCACTGGCGCGACAGTTGCTCTGGGCCGGCGACCATGGATGCATGGATTGTGGAATCGGAGAAGGCGCCTGCCGAGCCTCTCCCGTCCGAGCGGGCGCGGGTGGAAGGTGTCTCGGCGTTGGCCAATGAGGAGCTGCTGGCGTTGGTGCTGCACGGGGGTGGTGGCGCCACGCACACGGCGCGGGCCCGCGCGCTGCTCACGGACGTGCCGTTGTGGCGACTCCCCGGGATGCGTGCGCCGGAGCTGGCGGAGCGCGCCAACATCAGTGGTGCCGCGGCGTTGCGACTGCTGGGCGCGTTGGAGCTGGGGGCCCGGGCCACCCGTCCGCCGGTCCGGGCGCGCGTCCGGCTGGCGAGTCCCACGGATGTGGCGGCGCTGTGCGCTCCGCGGATGGCGGCGCTGCCCCGGGAGCGCGTGGTGGCCCTCATGGTGGACCGGAGGCAGCGGCTCCTGGCGGAGGTGCTGGTGAGTGAGGGGTGGACGGAAGGCAGCCCGGTGGATCCCCGGGAGGTGTTCCGACCGGCGTTGGGAGAGCGCGCCTCCGGCGTCATCCTGGTCCACAACCACCCCTCCGGGGACCCCACCCCCTCCGGCCCCGACCGCGAGCTGACCCGCAGGCTCAAGCAGGCGGGAGACACGCTGGGAGTGAAGCTGGTGGACCACGTGGTGGTGGCGGCGGGCGGCGTGAGCAGCCTGGCCCAGGAGGGGCTGTGTGGGTGACGCCCACGTCGGGGTGCCGGCACGCAGGGAATCTGCGGCTCACGCGCTGACGGAAGCGCGTCACGGATACATGGGGAAGGCTTCCATCTCCGCCACGTCCGCTGGCGTGCGCATGTTGGCGGTGGCCCATTCCCGCGCCACTTCCGCCACCTCGTCGGGCGGCAGGCTTGTGTCCAGCCTCAGGTGCTCGCGCTCCGAGAGCTCCTCCACCGGCTCGAAGTGCGCCAGGAAAGCGTCGAAGATCTCCGGGCGCGCGTCGGAGACGGAGGGATGGGCGGCGCGGTCGCGCAGCCGCTTGATGCACGCCTCCCGCGGCGCACGACACTCCAGGAACATGAATGGCACGTTGTGATGGTGCGCCAGCCCCGCGGCCAGGGAGCGCAGGCCACGTCGCTGGAAGCTGGCGTCCAGGATCACCGCGCGGCCGGACTCCAGCACCATCTCCGCGCGTCGCAGCATCTCCGTGTACACGCGCTCCGTGGTCTCCGGCGTGTACGCGCCGTGGAACGCTCCACCCGACAGCGTCTGCGTTGCCGGCACGCCCATGAGGTGCTTGCGCGTCCGGTCGGTGTCGACGACCGGCGCGGACATGGCCAGGGAGAGTCTTTCCGCCAGCGTGCTCTTGCCCGCCGCCATCCACCCGCCCACCGCAATCACCGCCGGCACGCGCGCCGCGGGGAGGGCCAGCTGGAAACACGCGCGCGCCTGTCGGACGGCCTCGTCGCGCAGGTCATCCGGGAGGTGCGTGTTGGTGTGCAGCATCATGGAGGTCTTGGCGCGCACGTACGCGCGGTAGCTCTGGTAGAAATCCACGACGGAGTAGAGGTCGAAATCATTGGCGTGCGCGGCGTAGCGGGCCAGGAAGTACTCCGCCAGACCCGGGTATCCCGCGCGCGCCAGGTCCATGGAGAGGAACGCCACGTCGGAAGCCACGTCCGCGTAGCGGAAGCGGTCATTGAACTCGATGCAGTCGATGATGGTGAGCGTGCCGTCTTCCAGGAAGTACACGTGCTCCAGGCGCAGGTCGCCGTGGCCGTCGCGCACGTGTCCCGTGGTCATGCGCGCCTCGAAGCGCTCGGCGTGCTCGGAGAGGAAGTCGCGCTGCCAGCGTTGGATCTCCCGCAGCTCGTCCTCGCTGACAAAGGCGCCCGCGTCCGTGGTCTGGCGGAAGTTCTCCTCCATGTTCGCGCGGATGACCTCCGGGCGACCAAACGCGGCGGTCTCGGGGTCGTGGCGGACCTGTTCGTGGAAGCGCGCCAGGTGCTCCGCCAGGTGGTCCAGCTGCGCCGGTGTCAGCGCGCCGCGGGCCAGCAGGGTGTCGGCGCGGTGGAAGCGGGGCAGCTGCACCATCTTCACGGCCCAGTCCACAATGGGGCCTTCGCCCTGCAGCACGTACCGCCCGTCCGCCGTCCGACGCACCGGCTCCACGGCCTGGTACACGCCCGGCGCCAGCCTGCGGTTGAGGACCAGCTCCGCGTTGCAGGCCTGCTGGCGCCGGCTCTCCGTCGAGAAGTCCAGGAAGCCCAGGTTCACCGGCTTCTTGACCTTGTACGCCCACGAGCCCGTCAGGAACACCCAGGACGTGTGCGTCTCCTCCAGGCGGATGCGGGTCCCCGCGGGGAGGCCGTAGGCGGCGGGCTGGAGCAGGTCCTCCACGAGTTTCTTGACGAGCATGCTTCCCTCCACGTCCCGTCCCACACCGCAAGGTACGTGCCGCGTGTGGGCCGCGCTGGAGCGCATCCGTGGGGCCATTCCACCGAAAGCGTTGCGTTCAGCGGGGCAACGCCTGCGCCGTTCCGCCAACGCTGCGCCCTTCACGCCGCAGGTTTTCCCTCGCCCCGCCCCGTCCCAACGCGAGGCACATCCGTGCGGGCACCCGGGTTGACGGGGGAGGGGCGCCGGCCCACAACCGGCCCATGCGAACGGTGACCGAGGCTGAACCCGACGTGGGCGCCCAGCCGCTGCCCGAGCCCAACCTCAAGCGGATTCCCCGCTACGCGCCGGACCGGGCGTTCCCGCCGTACCGCTACGTCCCCGGCAGCGGGCAGCCGCACCCCGTCAATGACCCGCGCGGTCACAGCTACACCGACGTGCGCCCACCGCCCCACCCGGAATGGACCCCGCACATCTGGCCCGTGCTCACGGCGTGGCACCAGGGCGTGGACCTCTACAACCACTGGTACTTCTGGGAGGCGCACGAGGCGTGGGAGGGCCTGTGGCAGGTGGCGGACAAGGGTCGCGCCCCCGCGCTGTTCGTCCAGGCGCTCATCCAGTGCGCGGCGGCCATGCTGAAGGTCCACCTGCAGAGCCGGGAGGGCGTGGAGGCGTTGTGGGCGGGCGCGCAGACCCGACTGGTCCGCGTGGCCATGGAGCACCGGGAGCTGATGGGGATGAAGCCCAAGGGCGTGCTCAAGGACATGGAGAAGTTCTTCAAGCCGCTGCAGAAGGGCCAGCTGCCCACCCTGCAGAAGGGGTTTCCCATCCTGAAGCTGGACATGTGAACATGGGCAGACCCGCCGGGGCTCGTCTGTTAGACGCAGCGTGCCCTCAGTCCTGACGTGGGCGAGGGCGGATCCTTGAAGCGCGGCAGGTGCCTCGGTGGTTGGGCTGGGTCTCGGCGGTGAACGGCAATACGGGAAGTTCCGCTACCGCGTCATGCTCGGCGTGGTGGCGGCGGCGCTGTCCATCCTCATCATCCGGCTCTACGTGCTGCAGGTGCTCCGTCACGAGGAGTTCCGGCAGAAGAGCGAGAGCAACTTTGTCCAGCTGCGTCGCATTCCGCATGACCGCGGCATCATGAAGGACCGGGAGGGGCGCGTGCTGGTGGACAACCGCCCCAGCCACGACGTGTTCGTCACCCCCGCCTTCCTCCCCGACTCCCGCCACACCCTGGGCCGCATCCTCCGCGCCGCCGGCAGCGACCGTCCCCTGCGCCAGGTCAACGAGGACCTCATTGCCGCGCTGAAGAACCCGCATCCGCCGCCCTACGTGCTGGTGCCTTCCGTCCCCGAGGAGCGACTGGCGGAGGTCAGCAGCACGCTGCACACGCTGGCGCTTCCCGGCGTGGACCTGCGTGAGGCGGAGGGGCAGGGCAGCGTGGTGGTCTATCCGCTGGAGTTCCCCAGCACGCCGCTGGTGTTCCGTCGGCTGGCCGAGATCCTGGGGCTGGGGGAGGGTGGTCTCGTCGACACGCAGAAGGAAGCGCTCCGCGCCAAGGGCCTCAACCGCTTTGTGCCCATCCTGGTGAAGCAGAACGTGCCCTGGGAGGTCTACGCCCGTGTTGAGCACGCCGCCTCCCTGGGTGAGCTGCCCGGCGCCGACGTGGTGGCCTCGGTGGTGCGTCGCTACCGCGAGGGTTCCCTGGCCAGCCACACGCTGGGCTACATGAACGAGGTGTCCAGCACGGAGCTGCAGGTGCTGGCGGAGCTGGGCTACCAGCGCGGCGACTACCTGGGACGGCGCGGCCTGGAGCGCACGTTCGAGAAGGTGCTGCGCGGGGTGGATGGGCAGGAGAAGGTCGTCGTCGACGCCAAGGGCCGCAGGTTGCCGGAGGACAAGGCGCGGCTGCTGCTGGGAGAGGACCGCAGGGTGGAGGCCAAGCCGGGCAACACGCTGGTGCTCAGCCTGGACATGGACCTGCAGCGTGCGGCGGAGAGCGCGTTCCGGGGACGTGCGGGCGCCGTGGTGGCGGTGGAGGTGGCCACCGGCAGCATCCTGGCGCTGGCCAGCTTCCCCACCTACGACCCCAACATCGTCAGCGCGCGCATGACCGCCGCGGACAAGCGCGCCCTGGACAGCGACCCGCTGCAGCCCTGGATCAACAAGGCCATCCAGAACCACTACTCGCCGGGCTCCACCTTCAAGATCCTCACCGCCATTGCCGGGCTCAAGGAAGGCAAGATCACGCCGGAGACGCACCTGCCGTGCCCCGGATTCTTCTCGCTGGGTCGCACGCAGTGGCGCTGCTTCAACCGCGCCGGTCACGGCGGCATTGCGCTGCAGAAGTCCGTCACCGTGAGCTGCGACTCCTACTACTACCGGCTGGGCTACACGCTGGGCGCCAACGCGCTGGCGGAGACGGCGCGCGCCTTTGGCCTGGGACGGCGCACCGGCATTCCGCTGGACGGAGAAATCCCCGGCATCATGCCGGACGAGCAGTATTACAAGGACCGCTTTGGCAGCTACCAGGGCGGCTACGTGGTCAACAACGCCATTGGCCAGGGCGACGTGAACGTGACGCCGTTGCAGCTGGCCATGGCGTTCGCCGCGGTGGTGAACGGCGGCATCCTGTATGAGCCCCGACTGGTGCTCCGGAGGGAGGATGCCAACGGCAACGTGGTGCAGGAGTTCCCGCCGCGCGAGCGGGCCAGGCAGGAGATTCCCCAGCGCGGCCTGGAGACCATCATGGCGGGCATGGCCGACGTGGTGAAGCCCGGCGGCACCGCCAGCGGCGTCATGTACAAGGACGACCCGCCCGGCCTGGGGGAGTGGCTGCGCACCAGCGGCATCAGCATTGCCGGCAAGACCGGCACCGCGCAGGTGGCGCGCCTGTCCAAGAGCGTGGCGCACGTGGACGCGGAGAAGATGGAGTACTGGGTGCGTGACCACGCGTGGTTTGCCGGGTACGCGCCCGCGGACAAGCCGGAGATCGTCGTCGTCACGCTGACGGAGCACGGTGGGTTTGGCGGCTCGGTGAGCGCGCCGGTGAGCGCGTCGGTGATGCGCGCGTACTTCGAGAAGAAGGGGTTCCACTCCCGCCCGCAGACGGCGGCCAAGGACGTGGGCAGGAAGACGCCGGTGCCGGTGAACGTGGTGCCGCAGCAGTCGGAACCCTCGGAGTGAGAGGAGTCGCGCGGTGATTGGCTCATCCCGATACGGAGGCTCCGGCGGCGGCTCGCCCTCGCGCATGGGGGGCATGGACTTCACGCCGCTGCTGGCCGCGCTGTCCGTGGCCACGGTGGGGATCATCAATCTCTCGTCGGCGGCGCAGGTCACCGCGCCCAACCTCTTCCTGGCGCAGGCGCTCTGGGTGTTCTTTGGCGTCTGCTTTGCCATTGCGGTGGGGCTCAGCGACTACCGCGTGCTCGAGCGCGTGGCCGTCCCGTTCTACTTCCTGGTCATCTTCCTGCTGGCGATGGTGCTGGTGAAGGGTCGCTCCATCATGGGCGCCAAGCGCTGGATAGGCCTGGGGCCGGTGAACCTGCAGCCCAGCGAGCTGATGAAGCTGGCCATCATCCTGTTCATGGCGCGCTACCTGGCCAACTGGGAGGTGCCGGGGGGCTACACGCTGCGTGAGCTGGTGCGCCCGCTGAACGTGAGTCGGCCGCTGGGCGCGCTCGTGTTCCTGGCCGTGAAGTGGAAGAAGCTGGCCGCCGCCACCGTCACCGTGCCCAAGGTGGGCTGGACGCTGGAGGGAGGCACGCTGGGCGGGATGCTGGTGGGGGTGATCATGCTCTGGCTGGTGGTGGCCCTCTTCAAGGTGGCGCGGGAGGGGTTCCCGCCGCGCAGCGTGGTGGCGCCCATGGACGTCATTGCCGTGCCCGGCGGGCTCATCCTGGTGCAGCCGGACCTGGGCACGGCCTCCATCAACGTGGCCATTGCGCTCAGCATGCTGCTCTTCTGCGGGATGCGACCGGCCAGCCTGGCCATCAGCGCGGTGATTGCCGTGGCGGGCAGCGTGGTGGCGTGGTTCACCGTCCTCAAGGAGTACCAGAAGAAGCGCGTGCTCACGTTCCTCAACCCGGAGGCCGACGCGCTGGGCGCGGGTTACCACGCCAACCAGTCCATGATCGCCATTGGCTCCGGCGGCACGGAAGGGAAGGGCTTCAAGGCCGGCACGCAGACGCAGCTGAGCTTCCTGCCGGAGAACCACACCGACTTTGTCTTCAGCGTGCTGGGCGAGGAGTGGGGCCTGGTGGGCGGCGTGGTGCTCATCATCCTGTTCTTCTTCCTCCTGTGGGCCGGCATCAACGTGGCCTCCAAGGCGCGCGACCGGTTTGGTGCGCTGCTCTCCGTGGGCGTGGCCGCGTTCATCTTCTGGCACGTGTTCGTGAACATCGGGATGGTGACCGGGACGCTGCCGGTGGTGGGCGTGACGCTGCCGCTGATGAGCTACGGTGGCTCCAGCGTGATTGCCATCATGGGCGGAGTGGGAATCTGGCTCTCCGTCAGCGCGCGCAGGGGACGTTAGAGGCCTGCGTCTAAACAAATTGCCCATTCCGTCGTGGCCGGCGAACACCCAACCCCCCACGGTTGCCCCGCTGCGCCCACTCGCCCCCCTTCCCCAGTCCCAGGTTTCCGTCGTCACCGAGCCGGGGAAGGGGGGCAACCTTGGGCGCAGCTGCCCTCTTTCCGACGAGAAAAAGTGCCAGTGCCAATGCGTGCCCCCCTTCCCCGCAATGGTTGACGACGGTGAGCGGGTGTGGGGAAGGGGGGCGAGCGAGCGCAGCGGGACAAGCGTGGGGGGTTGGGTGTTCGCCGGCCACGACGGAATTAGCAATTCGTTTAGACGCAGCCCCGTAGGCCCTGCGCCGGGGCAAGTTGCGACTCGGGTATGCGGACGTCGTGAGCGGACCGCGACCTGGAGTGCGGCGAGCCCGCGCCGCCCTGGCCAGCGCCGAGCGCGTTCCCGGCGGACCGAACAGGCCGGGGGCTCCGGGACGTCGGGCGTGAGGCTGCACACTCCTCGTCGGGTGCGGCCTTGGCGGCCGATCCCAGCGCCCGGAAATGCACCCGTGGCCGCGCCTGGTGGACCGTTGCCGGTGGGGAGCCTGCTCGTCGCTGGCCAGGGCGCCGACCGGCCGCCGCCCTCCACGTGCGGTCCGCTCACGACGTCCGCAAGCGCGGTGGGCAGCTTGTTCCGGCACCGGCGCAGCCCGTACTCGGCGTTTCACCGGCCTTGGATACCCGGGGTGACGCAGCTCCCTGGTCCCAGGCTCACGCCGGCTGACGACGTCGCGCGAGCACCCGCTGCACCACCTGCTCCAGCTGCGGAAACGTGAAGGGCTTGGGGAGGTGGTGGTCCCAGGATCTCTCGGGTGCTTGCAGCAGCGCGGACGTGGCGGCGGTCATCAGCACCACCGGCACCTCGTCACCTGGCGACTGGGCGCGGAGGCGGCGCAGGAAGGCCAGACCGTCCATCACCGGCATCATGAGGTCCAGCAGGATCAGGTCCGGGCGGTGCACGGTCACGGCCTCCAACGCAGCCAGCCCGTGCGGCGCCGCCACCACCACGTAACCCTCCGACGTCAGCGCCTCCGCCAGCGCCTGCACCACCGCGGACTCGTCATCCACGACGAGAATGGTTGCGCGCCCCCGCCGCATCTCAGCGCTTCCTTGCCTTGGCGCGGACCCTGGCGCGGCGCGGTGTGGCCCGGGTTGTCCTCGCGGCGCGACCACCGGGAGCCGGGTCCGGCAGCGCGCCGTGGAGGTCCAGCCCGTCGCCACCGACGGTGACGCGGTAGGTGCCGTGCTCGTGGGGGCTGTCGCGCATCTTGACCACGGAGACCACGCGCGTGAGGTGGCCGCGGTCCTCCACGTGGCGCAGGAAGAGGATGTTCTGGAACGTGGCGGAGACGCCGGTGGTGGGAATCTGCGCCTCCCGCGGGAGAAGGTCGCGCGTCTCCTCGGAGACCAGCGTGGTCACCCCCTGGTCCGCCAGCATCTGCGTGAGCGCGGCAAAGAACGCGGAGAGGCGCTCCGGGTTGGGCAGCGCTTCGCGGAAGCCGGCCAGGCCATCCATGAACACGCGGCGCGCCCGCTGTCGGACCACCGTGTCGACGAGCGTGGCGCCCATGGCGTCCAGGATGCGCTCGGTGGGCGGCTGCCAGCACACGTGGATGCGACCCTCCTGCAGGTGACCACGCAGGCGCCGCCACACGCTGCCCTGCCGTTCCACGAGGTCGACCGCGTTCTCGAAGAACGTGAACAACAACCCGTTCTCCCCATGCGCCGCGCCCGCCTCCAGGAACTGCATGCCCAGCATGGTCTTGCCGCAGCCGGTAGGCCCCAGCACCAGCGACGCCGAGCCCACCGGGAATCCCCCGCCCAGCACCCGGTCCAGCGCCGCCACACCTGTCCCCGCGCGCGCCCCGTGGTCACGCGCCACCGGCGGATGCATGGCCAGCGACTCCAGCCGCGGGAATACGTCCAGCCCGTTCTGGTCAATGACATAGGAGTGTTCCCCCTCCAGCACCGGACCGCCGCGGAACTTGGTGACGCTGAGCAGCCGGACGCTGCGCATGCGGTGCCCCTGCCGACACAGCTCGATGATGCCCTCCACCATGGAGTGCTCCGGCTGGATGGCCGGGTCCGAGGGTGTGCTGGTCAACAGGATCACGGAGCACTCCATGAGCCCGCACCACGTCTGCAGCTCATGGATGAAGCGCTTGTAGTCCACGTTGTTGCGCGCCAGGTTCTCCGCCGTCACCATCCCGTCCAGCACCAGGAGCGTGGCGCCCAGGTCGCGCGCGGTCTTCTGCACCACGCGCAACAGGCCATCCAGTCCCTCCTTGGCCAGGGCGTCAAAGGCGCTGATGAAGTGGATGCTGGTCCCCACGCTCTCCTGGCGGAAGAACGAGAGGGAGCGCATCTGCGTCAGCATTCGCGCGTGATTCTCCGCCAATAGCGTCACATAGAGCGCGCGCTCCCCCCGCGCGGCGTGTTGGAAGCAGGCCTGGTTGGCAAAGATGGTCTTCCCCGCCCCCGGCCTCCCGCTCACCACGTAGATGCCGCCGCGGAAGAAACCGCCCCCCAGGATGGTGTCCAGGCCCGCCACGCCCGTGCTGAACCTCTCCGGCAAAGCCGCGGTTTCGGCTTGGGATGCCATGCGCCCCTCCTTCGTCCGTCGTGGACGCCGCGTCAGCTCCCGGGCGCGGGTCCCATGTGGCGGGCGGCTATACCACAACGACGTGAACCGCCCGTTCCAAGCGTTGGCCAACGCCCGGTGGCATGGTACGAGCGGCGGCATGAGCGGGGTGCGCATGGCCAGGAGACGGGCGCGGGGCTTCAGCCTTGTGGAAATGATGTTCGTGGTGCTGACGTTCGGCATCCTGGTTTCACTGGCCATGCCGAATTACGTGAGCTTCATGTGCAAGGCGCGGCAGAACGAAGCGCGCGGCGTGCTCAATGCCATCGCGGTGGCGCAGACGACCTACAACGGCGAGTACGGCTCGTACCTGGACGTGACGGCGTTGACGTCATACGGGCCGCTGGATCCGCAGTCGTTGAGCGGGGCGGTGTACTACCGGTTCACCTTCACCACCACGGACACCACGTGGCAGGTGGTGGCGGCGGACCAGAAGCTGCCGGTCAATCCGGGCGGCCCGCCCGACGTGTGGAGCAGCGACGTGAACCACCCCGAGCCGGCCAACCAGGTGAATGCCTGCCATTGAGCGGTCAGGGGAAGAGGAAGCTGACCTGACCGTTCTGGGAGATGGCCACGGCGCGGACGGCACCGGAGCTGTCGCGCAGGACCACGCGGTCCATGCCGGCGGGCGTCACCTTGCTCAGCGCTTCCTGCAGATCCCGACGACGTTCCACTTCCGGCCGGGTTAGCCACGCTTCGTCAGAGAGCACCGCGGTGGCAACGCTGCTGTAGCGCGTGGCCGACGTCACCGGGATGTTTCCCCCCAGCGCGCTCACCTGCAGCGGCTCTCCCTGCGGGCGGAAGAACACGTAGTACGCGGAGGCGCCCACCGAGCCCGCGGTGAGCAACGCCATGACGGCAACCTTCACCCACGCCGCGCCGTCCATCCTGCCGGCGGGCTTGCGGGCCCTGGGCGGCGGCAGCTCCACGTTGGTGGGCGCGGTGGCCACGGCGTTGAGTCGCTCCACCACGTCCCTCTCGCTGACGGGGCAGTCCCGGGCGTGGCGCGCGCGCGTGGCTTCATCCAAGGCGCTCACCGCGTTGGGCAACTGGAATTGGACGCCCAGCAGCCCGCCCAGCTTCTCCAGCGTGCAGAACGGCGCGTAGGCCTTCTCCGGCACGAAACCGGGACGAAGCTTCAGCGCATCCCACACGACGTGGAGATGAACGTCCCTCCCGGTCATGAGCGCGTCCATCTGGCGGATGAGCACGTCGCGCAGCGTGGAGGAGCCGATGAGGGGCAACACCTCCGAGCTGGCAAAGACCACCTGGATGGTCTCCATCACCTTGATGTTGGGCGCCAGGTACTCCCAGGGCTGTTGGGTTCCCGTCATGGCGACGATTGGTAGTGGCGCCCCGCCAAGGGGTCAATCACGCCCCAACAGGTGGTGGTGCGCGGGCGGACCGCGGGGCGCCAGTCAGCCGCGCTTGCCCTTGGCGGTAGCCTTGCTCTCGTCGTCAAACGGGAGCGCGCTGCCCAGCTTGAGGACCAGGCGATCATGAATCCAGTGGCTGTCCCACCACTCCACCGGGTTCACCGGCAGTCCGTGGAGCAGCATGGTGAAGTGCAGGTGGTCGCCGCCGGCCAGCCCCGTGGCGCCGGTCTTGCCCAGCGTCTGCCCGCGCTTCACCGCCGCGCCTTCCTTCACGTCAATGGAGGAGAGATGCGCGTACAGGCTCATGATGCCAAAGCCGTGGTCCACCACCACCGCGTTCCCGAAGATCCCGAAGTACTTCGCCAGCACCACTTCGCCGTCGTTGGCGGAGGGCACGGGAGCCAGGCGCAGCGAGGCCAGGTCAAAGCCCAGGTGGTCCTGCGTGTCCACCTGCTTCTCGTTGTAGACGTACGTGCGCCGGTCGGCGAAGTTGCCCATCACCTTGGCGTTCTCCATGGGCTGGAATCCCTGACGCCACAGGAACGACGCCCTGGTCTTTGTGGCCAGCTCCTTGAGGTGCTCATTGTTGCGCTTGCGCAGCTCGCCGTTGATCTGCAGGTAGTTGTCCAGCAGGCCCTGCTTGTCGACGAGGCCGGACTGCGGAAGCACCTCCGTCACCACCTTCTCCAGGAACTTGTCGTTGAGCTGGATGGTGTCCTTGCCCATGGGACGCGGGAAGAACTTGTGCACGAAGCCGGCGCTCTCTCCGCGGTTGCCCAGCGCGTCCTGCGCCACCAGCTTCACGCCGCTGGCGTCGGTCATGTCATAGGGGATGGCGAACAGCGCGAAGTGCTCCTGCGGTCCGCCGCCGGGCAGCGGGTAGCCGGGGAAGAACCACTCGCCCACCTGCACGCCGTCACGCACGCTGGTCTCACCCACCTGGTACACCACCGCCTCCACGCCGCCCTGGTTCACGTAGATGGCCTGCGAGGTGGGCGTGATGGTGGGCGGGGTCAGCTGGACGGGGAGCGAGAGCGTCTTCACCTCGGGGTCGGGCGTCTTGAGCCAGGTGCCCACCCGCTCGGCGGTGACGCGGATCTCCGCGGTGCCCTGCACCAGCGCGGGATTCACCGACTTGCCCACCGCCACGGTGAAGGTGTGCTCCGCCGTCAGCGGGCCCCAGCGGTCCCAGACCTTGCGCGGCGTGAAGTTGGCCTCCGTCAACAGCTGCGTGGTGTTGCCCTGCACCAGCTCCACCTTGACGTGCGCCAGGCCGCGGTCCGGCTCACGCGCCTTCACCGTGATCTCGGTCTTCTGGCCAATGCCGGGCAGGTTGGAGGCAATCTCCAGGACGGGCGGCGGCGTCTCCCGGAACGTCACCATGGCGCCCGCGGCGCCGGCCACGCCCATCACCACCAGCATGACCAGGAAACGCAGCACCGTGTTGCCGCCGGACTTCTTGGGAGTGGAGCTGAGACTGTAGTTGGACATGAAGGATTCCGAACGCGGTTGCGGCGATGGGCGGGACGCTGACGACGTGCACAACGCACAACACACCGGCCCGGTGCGTTGTTCCACCCTCGGCTGGGCCGGAAGCGGAAGGGTGCTGTCACGTCGGTGATCCGGGCGGCATCCTGTCCCAGGCGGGAGGCGCGCGTCGAGCGGCGGGGATGCTCAACGTCGAGCCAACGTCCCAGCGCCGAGGAGCACCACGTTGAGCCACAGCAGGTCGGACAGGAGCAGGTGCACCAGCTGCAGCCACACCGGGGCGAGGAGCAACACGTTCACCGGACCGGCAATCATCTGCAGCGTGAGGAACACCATCAGCGAGCGCGCCAGGCCGCGGTGCTCCCCGCGTTGGAGCTGCAACGTCGCCACGCCCACCACCAGGTAGAGGCCCACGCCCGCGGCCAGGAACGGGTGGATCAGCCGCAGCCGCACGAACAGGTGCGCGGTGGCCGACAGGTCCATGGCCAGCCCCTCCTCCAGCGATCCGGCGGGAAAGAGCGTGTCGCCCAGCGCGGTGATGGCGCCGCTGACGCCGAGCACGAGGAGCAACATCACCGCGCTGATGAAGAACACCCCGCGCGGACCCTGACGGCGCAACGACACCGCCGGCCGCCCCGACGACCACCACGCCGTCAACGCCATGGACGCCAGCAGCAGGAACGTGTTGACGAGGTGGACGGCCATGAACATGCCGCGCGCCATGCTCTTGTTCTCGGCCACCAGCTCGAAGAGCACCAGGCCCGCGCCCACCGCGGCCTCGGTGAGCATGAAGAACATGGACGCCACCGCGCCACGACGACCCGGGTGCCCCGCGGGAAGCTCACGCAGGCACCGAATGAGGAGCCACACCACCATGAGCAGCGCAATGCCGCTGGTGGCGCGGTGGGTGAATTCAATCAGGGTGGCGGCGGTGGGCTCCCGCGGAATGACCTCGCCACGACAGGTGGGCCAATGGCTGCCGCATCCCGCGCCCGAGCCGGTGGCGCGCACGTACGCACCCCACAGCACCACGGCGACGTTGTAGGCCAGGGTGGCCCATGCAAAGTTGGCCAGCCGCTGGTGGGACCCCTTCTCCGACGTCGACAACTCCATGGGCATCACCCTCTGCTGCCGCCCCGCGCCGCCCACACGGCAGCCGTTGGACTCGTTGCCACCATTGAGAGGCGTTGTCACGTGGTGGCGGGCTGGAGCGCGGTCACGGGCACGGTGGCAATCCCCATCTCCCGCCTCCCGCCTCACCTGTGCTCCAATGCCCCAGGGCGAGGTGTCGCATGGCTTCGGAAGGTGTTGCGCAAGGACTGCGTCGGCTGACCGAGATCGGGTTCCTTCCGCAGGACTCCGACGACGTGCGACTGCGCAAACGCGTGGCCACCGCGGTGGTGGGCTGTGGCGTGGTGTTCACCGCCGCGGAGGGGCTGCTGCACCTGGTGTGGACGCCGTACGCGGGCGCGGCGCTGCTGGGCATGGCGGTGGTGTGGACGTGGAGCCTGCTCCTGTTGGCGCGGAACAAGGACGTGGCCGCGTTCATGCGCGTGGCCATGTTCACCGTCCTGGTGGGCCCATTCCTGGTGGCGTGGACCATTGGCGCGGAGCACGTCAGCGCGCTGCAGCTGTGGGGCATGTTGGCTCCGCTGGGGGCGGCAACGTTCAGCGGTCGCGCGGCGGCCTACCGGTGGCTCGGTGCGTATGCCGTCATGTTCGGCGTTTCCTTCGCCGTGGAGCGGTGGCTGCCGCGTCCGCCCTCGACGATGCCCGACTGGCTGTGCGGGGCGATGTTGCCGCTCAACATGATCACCTTCGCGGCATTCGCGGTGTTGATGGTCGTCTATCTCGTCGGGGGCCGGGAGGACGCGCTCACCGCGCTGGCCCGCGAGCACGAACGCTCCGAGGAGCTGCTGCTGAACATCCTGCCTGGTCCCATCGCCGAGCGGCTCAAGCAGCAACCCGGCACCATCGCCGACAAGTATGACGACGTCACCGTGTTGTTCGCGGACATCGTGGGCTTCACGCAGCTCTCCGCGCGCATCCCGCCCGAGAAGCTGGTGCACATGCTCAATGACATCTTCACCGAGTTTGACCGCCTGGCGGAGAAGCACCACCTGGAGAAGATCAAGACCATTGGCGACGCGTACATGGTGGTCGGCGGAGTGCCCACGCCGCGCGGGGATCACGCTGACGCGGTGGCGGAGATGGCCCTGGACATGCTCGCCGCCATCCGGTCACGCGCGGACAGCCTGGGAGAGACGCTGGACGTGCGCATTGGCATCAACAGCGGGCCGGTGGTGGCGGGAGTCATTGGCCGGAAGAAGTTCATCTACGACCTGTGGGGCGACGCCGTGAACATTGCGAGCCGCATGGAGTCCCATGGCATGAAGGGCAGCATCCAGGTCTCCGAGGCCACCAGCGAGCGGTTGCAGGCCCGCTTTGTCCTCGAGCCACGCGGGACCATCGACGTGAAGGGGAAGGGGGCCATGCCCACCTGGCTGCTCACCGGGCGGAGGCAGAGCGCCGCGGCCTGACGGATTTGGGCGCGGCTCTTTTGGGACGACGCCCTGGGCTCCCCGCCAATGAGATTGGCAGGCAACAAAACGACAAGTCCTGCTCACCGCGAGGCCGTGGGACCCGTTTCGCAGGACTACGGTGAGTGGATCGGTGCCCGGTCGTCCCTCGCCGCCCGCACGCCTCTTCCAGGGTAGTCCTGCGAATCGACACCGCCGCGAGAGGTGAGCAGGACTT
>JBFMGU010000216.1:0-17729 GCA_040752415.1 Myxococcota bacterium | reverse complement strand
CCAAGCCAGGCCAACGACGACAAGGGACCCGGGACCCGCCTCGGCCGACAGCCAGGACGGTTTTTGGAGCACTTGTCCAAAGCGGCGAGGGCCCGCCGCACTCCAGGTTGTGGTCCGCTTGAGGGTGTCACGACCCGATGGGCAATTTGTCCTGGCGCAGCCCCTCGATTCTGGGCGGGAAGGGTGGAAAGCCGTCAGCTCCCCGTCACCGCCGAGCACAGTTCCGGGACGCACCGGCCTTCGCCCAGGTTCGCGCGGCAATAGAGTCCGGCCGCACAGTCAAACAGGCATGACTCTCCCTGCTGTGGCATCGGCGCGCACTGGTAGCCGCTCCCGCCGGGGAGGCACACCGCGTCCGATCCACACTCGTTTCCCGACGAGCAGGCCGCGCCGGTGGGCCGCGCTGGCGTGCACGTGCTGTTGCCCGCGTAGTCGCAGAACAAGCCGCTCTCGCAGATCTGGTCGTTCTGGCACGCTGCGCCGTCGCCACGACGGGTAGCGCACACGCTCCCTTCCGGCGTGAAGTCACACGCGTACTCCGGCGCGCACGTGTTCGGGATGGCGCACTCCTCGCCCTGCACCGGCAGCGGTCCGCACACTCCGTTGAGGCAGCCCAGGCCCGCGGCGCAGAGGAAGGGTCCCTCCGGTCCCAGCGCGCAGCTCGCGCCGTCGCCGGGCAACGTCTCGCACGTGGTGCTCTGCTCATGGCACCCGAGTCCCGCCGCGCAGCTCACCCCGTTTCCGCACGCTGAGCCGCCGCCGGGGAGCGTGGTGCACGTCGTGGTGACGTTGTCGCAGTAGAGGCCGTCGGCGCAGTCGCTGTTCTGCTGGCACGCGGCGCCCTCCGGCTCCCTCGTCGCGCAGCGACGGTCGACGGGCACCGCGCAGCTGGCCAGGTTGGCGCACGTCTGCCCGTGCGTGGAGCATGCGCCCGGCGCGGTGCACACATTGTTGCTGCACTCCAGGCCCGCGGCGCATTGCGCGGTGTCGGTGCACGCGCCGTTCTCCGTCACCAGCGACGTGCACGTGTTGTTGAGGCACTGGAGCGGCGGCGCGCAGTCTTCCCTCGTCGTGCAGGCTCCGTTCTCCGCCACGAACGCGGTGCACGTACCCTCACGACACCACGAGCCCACCTGGCACAAACGCGTGCACGACCCACCGGGGCCGGGGACCGGTTGGCAGATACCGTTGTTGTCGCAGTAGCCGCGCCCGAAGTCGCAGATGGGCTCGGTGCAGGATTCACCCAGGCGCACCGTCGTCGACACCACCGGGTCGCACTCCGCGATCAGCAGCGGAGAGAGCGGCGCCTCACAGGTGCCAATCACGGTGTGGTAACGCGCCAGGCACTGCGCCAGCCGGTCCTTGAGCACCACCACCAGCCCGTCGGCAATGGGCTGCTGGAAGACCTGGAGCTGCTGCACGCACTGCTCACGACGCTGGGTGGTGCAGGTGGTGGCATCCACGACGTCACCGCTGGGTACGATGCATCCGCAGTTGGTGGCCGACTCACAGATGAACGCGGGGATGTCCTGGCAGAGGGTCTGCTCCAGGTCGGCGTAGGTGCCCAGCGTTCCGGCGTCGGTCTCCGGGGTGCCCGCGTCGGTGCTTCCACCGTCGATGCCGCCGTCGTGGAAGGGCGTTCCTGCGTCGGGAAGCGTGCCGGAGTCCGGTTGGCCAACACCGCCGTCCACCGCGTTGGTGGCGTCCAGAGCAGCGGTGCCGGCGTCGGTGGCGGAGGAGGGAGGAGAACAACCGGCGAGGAGGAATGCTGCAGAGCAAAGGACAACGCGCGTGATCACGGTGACACCGTTCATCCCCCGGTTCCCGAAATGCTATGCATGCTAACCGGCGCCTGGACGGACGGCGCGTTTTCTCTCGCGGAGGACGACGATGACCGAAATCTCCCGTCCTCCGCCGCGTCCCGCCGCACCCCAGACCCAGACCGCGCGTGCGCGCGAGAAGCCCAGGGCCGAAGGAGCGCGCAAAGGACAGGGCGCCAAGCCCGCCGACACCGCCAGCAACCGTCCCAACCTCGCCGCGGACAGCTTCGACCGCGCCATCAGTGGCACCACCACCGTGCCCACGCGTCTTGCCGTCACCGCGCATGCCTCGGTGCGCTTTGGTGCGGAAGGTGGGCCGGTTGTCGACGGAGAATTGCGCCAGGGAGGCCGCCTCACAGTGGAATACCACCCGCAACGTGCGCCGCTGCGCGCGGCCGAGGGCGGGTTGCCGGTGTGGGGCGTGACCGGTCACGTGCGCTTCCTGCCGCAAGGCGAGGAGACCAGGCGTCCCGCGCTCGAGTTCGAGACCATGCGCGGTCGTCCCACGAACCAGGTGCGGCCGGCGCCCTTCAGCGTGGACATTCCCCTGCGCGCCACCGGGGTGGAGCTGTGGTTCATCAACTGGACGCGCGCCACCCGCTCGCAGGAGCACCACGACGACAACCACGGGGAGCGCTTCCGGCTCGCGGTCAAACCCGCCGAGAAGACCGCCGGCCCCTGAACACTCCGACGAGGAGCACCAGCATCCCGACTCCCGTGCCTCCACCGACGTGGGTGCAATGGCAGAACAGCGTGTCCCGGCCCTCGTTGGGAATCTCTCCGTGGCGGAGGTAGAGGTGGCTGGTCACCGTGCGCGGATTCCCGTCGACGTGGACCTCCGCGCGCCAGCGGTCCTCACCGCTCGCCGGGCTCTGCACCAGGCGCTCATGCGTGAACGGGTTGGCGTCAATGGTGACCGGATCCTGCGGCACGCCGTTGTGCACCAGGATGAGCTGCGCGCCCACGCCGTCGGTGACGGTGGCCTTCAGCGTCGTCGAGGAAACCGCGATGGAGTCACCCACCATGGCCGTGCCCGCGCGCAGGTCCACCATGGGATCCTCCGGTCCCTGCAGCTTCACCACCGTGCGCCCCGCCTTCACCGCGGCGACAATCGCCGGGGTGCTGAGCTCGTTGGCAAAGACCATCGTCGTGGGATCACCAATGGGACTGCCGAAGGCGCCAAGGTCCACGCCCGCGCGGTGATCGTCGCTGCCGCCGATGGCGGTGACGTGGAAGCCCTGGCCGCACAGGAACTCCCAGAAGTCGATGGCCTTCTGCGTGAAGAGGAATCCCGCTTGTCGCCAGCCGCCGGTGGCAATCTCCACCGCGCCAATCAGCTCGCCGGGAACCTGGTGTTGCCACACGCAGCCGATGCACGCGTCGCCCAGGTCGAGCTCGGGGTGGTTGATGGAGAACACCGCGCCCTGGTCCTGGAACGCCCGCGCCGCGCCCTCCGCGTCGACGCCCGGCAGACCCATGCGGTGGCTCACCCATTGCGTGGCACCGATGCCGTTGGCGTGCCCGCCGTAGGTGGTGAATTCCACGCCGGGCATGAGCAGCAGGCGCGGATGCCGGGACTGCGCGTCGGGGAGGAACTCCAGGTGGGAGACGGTGTTGTGGTCGGAGATCTCCACGAAATCCAGGCCGCGCCCGCGCGCGAAGTCGGCAATCTCGTCGAGAGGCGGGCGCGCGTCCCCGCTCTCCCGCGAGTGGACGTGGAAGTCCCCCGCGTACCAGCGCGCCGTGGTCTCCAGCGGTGCCGCGTCGACGTACGCGCGTCGCTCGGGCTGCGCGGGGAGCGTGGGCTGCTCGCGAAACGTCAGCGTGATGCGGTACTGCGCGGGTGCGTCGTTGATCTTGGCCTTGCCCACCACCACCTGCCAGGGCCCCGCCGGCAACGGCCCGCGCAGGTAGCTCCGCGACGCGGCCTGCTCGGTGAGGAGCGCGTTCTCCGAGTTGCCGCCGCCCCATCCGCGGAAGCCCTGCGGGTCATCCAGGCCCCAGTCCAGGATGTTCTCCTCGGAAAGATCGTCGTGGGCGAACTCCAGCTCCGCTGTGCCCTCCGGCACCGTGAATGGGAGCAGGAGGAAATCCGAGTCGTCGTCGGGAACCTGGCCCTCCAGCACCACGGGTTCCGCGGCCAGGAGCGGAGCGGGAAGCAGGAACACCGGTAGCAGGCGCGCGAGGAAACGGTGCATCACCCGAGCGTGCCCTCCCGTGCGCCCACCGGCAACATCAGCGGCGCGCCCGACGTCGCGGCAGGAGGCCCAACAGCAGCCACAGCGGGGTTGCGCCCGAGGTGGTGCTGCAGCCGAAGGCGGGGGTGTCGTCGGCCTGGGAAGCGGGATCCTCGTCGTGACCGTCGTGCTGCACGTCGACGCCGGCGTCGGCGGTGGACCCGGTGCCGGTGGCGGCGTCGGCCACGTCGGTGCCCGCGTCCTGCGGCGTTGGCTCGACGGCGGCGTCCGGTTCCTCCACCGACGCGTCGGTCCCCGGCGTGGCGGCGTCCGGCTCCTCGTTCTGCGCGGCGTCGGGCGTGGTGGTGCCGGCGTCGACGAGGTCGGGCGTGCCCGCGTCCACCGTGACCGCGGCATCCGGCGGTGAGGCGGCATCCGGCGGGGAGGCGGCATCCACCGACGAGCCCGCGTCCGGCACCGGCGGCGTTCCCGCGTCCTGCTCGACGGGGAACAGCGCCATGCTCTTCCAGTTGGTGATCCCGGGCTCCACCACCTTGGCCTCGGATGCGGTCTGCCAGCCGGCCTTGGACGCCGTCACGGTCACCGACCCGGTGCTCACCGACGGAAAATCATAGAGCCCGCTGCTGTTGGTGGTGGCGGTCTGTCCCGTGGAGAGCGTGACGGTGGCGCCGCTGATGCCGGCGTTGGTGTCGTAGATGTCGCGGGCGCGGATGTAGCCCTTGAGGCGGCCGGAGTTGGTGGGCTGCTGGTAGAGCACCGCCAGGCAGTTGGCCACGCGACGCTCACTCGGCTCGTTGCTGGGCCGGTTGTTCACCAGCTCCCCGCCCACCACCATGCCTGAGCTGCCGCCTCCGTCGAGGTTGAGCGCGTGGTGGGCGCCCAGCTCCGCCAGGAGGTCCGCCAGGCGCGAGAGCGTCATGCCCAGGATGGGCGTCTGACGGCCTTCCACCATGACGAGGTACAGCGTGTTGCCGTCCTGGCTCAGCCCCACCGCGGTGCGCGGGTGCTGCGTGGTGCAGAAGTCTCCGCACGCCTGGTCATCCTGCGTGGTCCAGCGGTCCCCGGCGTTGATGAGCAGCCGGTTGCCACCCACCACGTTGCGCCAGTCCGCGTCGAGGGCGCGCGCGGAGTTGGTGGTGTCGATGATGCAGTCATTCCCCGACGTGCAGGCGAGGAAGCGGTGCCCGGTGGAATCCGCGGTGCCACTCCAGTGCACGCCCGCGCCCACCGCGAGTCCCACGGGCTGGAAGCTCCCGTTGGTGTTGTAGAAGTCCCCGTTGATCACCGCCGCGGCGCCCACCAGGTCACTGAACTGCGAGGGCGTCTTGCCCTTCTCGCTCTCCTTGCTGGCGCGCAGGGTCAGGCCCGGCTCCCGCAGGTTCACCACCAGCGCGTGGATCTCCTTGGGCTCGTTGGTGCTGCGGTGCAGGTAGCGGATGCCGGGATAGGGATCCGTCCACGTATCCGCGGCCCATGCCGGCGAGGTGGCGGCCAGCAGCGCCAGGTGGAGGAGGAGCGTCCTGGGATGAAGAAACGTGCTCACGGCGGGTCCTCTCGACGAGCCCGCGTTCTGTCAGAGCCGTGCGGTGCGGTCATCCCCCCGGTGTCGGAGCGGGAATCCTCCCGCCGCCGGAGGTGCGCGCCACGTCTCGCGCTGGGTCGTCTCGCCCCATGTCCGTGCAGGTGGGATGCACCTTTGCCGACACAAAGCGTGCGTGACGACGAAAGGGGCTGGTAGTCTCCCGAGCATGCACCTGGAACACGCTCCCCGCGGCCGGAGCGGCGCACTGCTGACAGGGATCGTCGCGGCGTTGCTGGCCGCGGTGGCCTGCCCGCTGCCTTCCACGGACGGCCGGGATTATCCCTGTTCTTCCGCCGCGGATTGCGCGGAGGGCTGGTCGTGCCATGACGGGCTCTGTCGCAAGCTCTGTGAGGGCGACGGGGATTGCCCCGCACGCACGCCGGTGTGCGCGGCCGGCATCTGCCTGGCGGATGACGGGAACGTGGGCCTCAGCTCGTCGTCGAGCAGCGGCGTCATCGTCTCGTCCTCCAGCTCAAGCAGTGGCGAGCCATCCTCCAGCTCCACCTCCAGCAGCGGCTCGGTGTCCGGCACCAGCAGCTCCAGCGGGGTGATCAGCTCGTCGTCGACCAGCAGCAGCAGCAGCGGCGGCACGTTGCCCACCCGCGACCTGTGGATGACCGCCGGTGGCGGCGGCCGTTCGCAGGGGCAGGCGCATGACCTGCAGATGTGCGTGGGAGAGGCGGTGGTCAGCGGTCCCGTGGCCAACGGGAACGGCGCCATCCTCTCCGTGGGTCTCTTCAGCACCTTGGAAGTCCGGTGAGGTCATTTGCCATGAGCATGAAACTCGGCATCAGGAACGTGTTGGCCCTGGCGGTGTTGCTCCTCGTGGGAGCGCGGGACGTGCGCGCGGCGGGGGTTCCCACCACGCTGAACGTGCAGGGTGTCCTGCGACAGACCGGCGGCGGACTGGAAAGCGGCACGTTCAACCTGACCTTCCGACTCTACGCCGACCAGACCGGCACCAACCCCGTCTACGAGGAGGTGCAGACCGGCGTGGCGGTGGATGGCGGCGTGTTCTCGGTGCAGCTGGGCCGGGTGACCTCGCTGGACCCGCTGGACTTCGCCGCCTTCGGCACCATGTGGCTGGGCGTCACGGTGGAAGGTGATCCCGACGGAGAGCTGCCGCGCTTCCCCCTGGCCACCACGCCCTACGCGTTCCAGGCCGCCCACGCCGACAAGTCGGTGCTGGCCGACACGGCCACGGTGGCCACCACGGCGCTGGCCGCCAACACGCTGGATGGCCTGGATGCCACCGCGTTCCAGCGCGCGCTCACCGTCCGCGGTCCCCTGGGGCTGAGCAACAACGAGCTGAGCCTCAGCGTCCCCGGCTGTCTCGAGGGGCAGGTCCTGAAGTTCGACGGAGCGGCGTGGGGCTGCGCGAATGACGTCGACACCAACTCCGGCGGCACGCTGACCGGCATCACCGTGGCCAGTGGCAGCGGGCTCTCCAGCGGCGGGGTCAGCGGCGCGGTGGGGCTCACGTTGACGTCGTGCGCCAATGGGCAGGTCCTGAAGTACGGTGCGTCCGGGTGGGCCTGCTCCGACGACGTGGCGGGCACCGGCGACGTCACCGGCATCAACGTGGTGGGCGGTGGCCTGACGGGCGGCGGCCTTTCCGGCGACATCAGCCTGGGCCTGGTGACCTGCCAGACCGGGGAGATCCTGAAGTTCGGCGCCAGCGGCTGGGCGTGCGCGGCGGATGACCTGGGGGTGGCCACCGGGGATGTCACGTCGGTGGACACCGCGGTGGGCAGCGGCCTGCAGGGCGGCGCCGCCGCGGGCGACGTGAGCCTGGCGCTCCAGACCTGCGTGGATGGTGAGATCCTGAAGTTCGGCCCCGCGGGCTGGGACTGCGCTCCCGACGACGTGGGCGCGCCCGGCACCGGGGACATCAGCGCGGTGATTGCGGGCAACGGCCTGACCGGCGGGGCCACCGGCGGCGACGCCACGCTCTCGGTCATGCCGTGCGCCGACGGGGAGATCCTGCGGTTTGACACCGTGAACGGGTGGGCGTGCTCCACCGAGACGGATGTGACCTACACGCAGGGCGAGGGCATCACCATCACCGGTGTGCAGATTGCGGTGTCCTTCCCCGCGCCCAGCACGGAGGACGGAAACCTGGCCGTGGCGGCCCGCGCCGATCACCGTCACGACGCACTCTATTATCCGCGAAGCGATCTCTATAGCCGGGTCGAGTCCGACGCGCGCTACGCGTTGATTGGTGACGCCTATACGAAGACCGAGTCGGACGCCCGCTACCCGCTGGCCACCGACGTGTACACCCAGGCGCAGTCCGACGCGCGCTATGCGCTGATTGGCGACGCGTACACCCAGGCGGAGTCCGACGCGCGTTACGCGCTGATTGGCGACGCGTACACCAAGGCGGAGTCCGACGCGCGTTACCCGTTGACCACCGACGTGTACACCCAGGCGCAGGTGGACGCGCAGTTCTCCCAGCTCCGCACCGACCTGCTCACCGCCGACACCGCTCCCAATGAAGGCACCGACCCGGTGGACTGGACGCGCATCCAGGGCATCCCCGCCTCGCTCCTCGACGGAGACCAGGACACCACCTACAGCCACGGCGACGGCCTGACGCTCAACGCCGGCATCTTCGCGGCGGACTTCACCGCGGCGGATCCCGGCAATGACAACGGTGCCGCCACCACGGTGGCCCGCGGCGACCACAAGCACGACACGCTCTACTACCCCCGGGCGCAGCTCTACACCCAGGCCGAGTCCGACGCGCGCTTTGCCCTGGCCACCGACGTCTACACCGCGGCCGAGGTGGATACGCTGTTCTCCAGCCTGGCCACCGCGGATACCCAGGTGAACGACCCGACGGACCCGGTGGACTGGACGCGCATCAAGGGCATCCCGCCGCAGTTTGCCGACGGAATCGACGACGGGAGCGCGTACCTGGACGGCGCGGGCCTCACGCTGAGCGGCAACACGTTCAACGTGGACTTCACCGCCGCGGATCCGGGCAATGACAACGGCGCGCTGGAGACAGTGGCCCGCGGGGATCACAAGCACGACGCGCTCTATTATCCGCGAAGCGATGTCTATACGAAGGCCGAGGCCGACGCGCGCTACCCGCTGACCACCGACGTGTACACGCAGGTCCAGTCCGACGCGCGTTACGCGCAGATTGGCGACGCGTACACCAAGGCGGAATCCGACGCGCGCTACCCACTGACCACCGACGTGTACACGCAGGTCCAGTCCGACGCGCGTTACGCGCAGATTGGCGACGCGTACACCAAGGTGGAATCCGACGCGCGCTACCCGGCCATTGCCGACGTCTACGCCAAGACCGACCTCAACACCGCGGGCACGTTCAACGACAACGCGAACCCGGTGGACTGGACGCGCCTCAAGAACGTCACCGCGGGCACGGGCTTGATGCTCAACAGCGGCACGTTCCACGTCGACAGCGCGGTGGTTCCGCTGCTGGGGTCCGCGGACCAGTCCTTCACCGGCATCAACCGCTTCACCGCCACCGGGACGGCGCTCATTGTTTCCGGCACCGCGGAGGTCGGGCAGGTGGACACCAGCAAGGTCACGCACGCCACCGCCATCGACATCAGCTCCACCGGCGGCGGCGTGACGGTGAACGCCACTGGCGCGCTGGAGCTCAACGCCGTGGGCGCCAACACCATCACGTTGTCCACCAACGGAACCAACCGCGTCACGGTGGGGACGACCGGAACCGTCAGCATTCCCGGCACCTTGGTTCTGGGCTCGGCGGGCAGCGCGGCGGGTACCGTGACGCTGGCGCACAGCGGGAACGCTTTCACCACCACCCTGCAGCCCGCCGCGGCCGGCCCGTCCCTCACCTACACGCTTCCCGCCTCCGCCCCCACCGCGGACGCCGTGTTGACGTCGTCGGACACCGCCGGAACGCTGGCGTGGGCGCAGCGACCCCGGGCCGCGACGGAGACGGTTGCCACTGGCAGCGTGCTGCACACCCTCAATGCCACCGACCTCGACGACGTGCCCATGGACAGCTTGAGCACCACCATCGCTCCGGGCACCTACCTGGTGTTCGTGAACGCCCGCGTGGCCTGCACCAACAACAACAACGTGTCCCTGAACCTCTACAGGAACGGCACCCTGGAAACGGAGTCGGAGCGGCAGCAACGTGTGACGGCGGGCAACAGCTTCACCATCAGCACCCAGGACATCGTCACCAACGCCTCGGCCGGCAATGAGACCCTGGAGGTCCGCTGGAACGTCGCAGCGGCCAGCGACCAGTTCTGCACCGCCGTCGAGCGCTCCCTCATCGTGCAGCGGCAACAGTAGTCCCGGGCTTTCCCGGGTGCGCAGCTGACGTCCCGACGCGCCCGCAACCGGGAACCCATGACGCAGAATCTGCAACGCACCGCGGATCCGTTCGCTTCGTTCGGATTCTCGGCGGGATACCGCTGGGTTCCGTCGCTCACGCCCGCGCGACAACCTTTGCGTCCAAGCGCACTTCCTTCGCGTCTTTCGGGGCGATGTAGGCTTTCCGCAATCACACGCGCGTTGTCACACCCCTTGCACAGGGCGGGTTCCGGTCGCCTTTCACGAGATTTCACCTCGTCCCGGAGCAGACAACAATGCGTGCATGGAAAACCCTGGGAGCCGTGGCGGTGGCAGTTGGCGCCATCGGCCTCGCCTATAGCTGCACTCCCGCCAAGTCCTCGGGGGGCCAGAAGGCCGCCCCCGCCGCCGCCACCTCTTCCTCCATCAAGGAGCTGATGACCGCGCGCGGCCTGAGCGAAGCGGATGTTGAAGCAGCACTAAAGACCTACAACCCCACCGGCAAGCAGGACGACTACATGATCTTCGCCTCCGGCGGTCAGTCCGGACAGGTGCTGGTCATTGGCGTCCCATCCATGCGCCTGTTGAAGGTCATTGGCGTCTTCACCCCGGAACCCTGGCAGGGCTACGGCTACGGCGGTGAAGAGGGCAACAAGGTGTTGGAGGGTGGCTACCAGGACGGCCGACCCATCACCTGGGCCGACGTGCATCACCCCAACCTCTCCGAGACGGGCGGCGAGTACGACGGCAAGTTCCTGTTCGTGAACGACAAGGCCAATGCGCGCGTGGCCGTGGTGGACCTGGCGGACTTCAGCACCAAGCAGATCGTGGCCAACCCGCTGGCGGCCAGTGACCACGGCGGCGCGTTCGTCGACCCGAACACCGAATACATCATCGAGACCAGCCAGTACCCCGCGCCGCTGGGCCGCACCTACGCCACGCTGGACGAGTACAAGGACAAGTACCGGGGCGTGGCCATCTTCTGGAAGTTCGACCGCAAGACCGGCCGCATTGACCAGAGCAAGAGCTGGGCGCTGGAGCTGCCGCCCTACACGCAGGACCTCGCCGACGCCGGCAAGCTGGTCAGCGACGGCTGGGTGTTCATCAACTCCTTCAACACCGAGATGGCCACCGGTGGCGTGATGGATGGCAAGCCGCCCATTGAGTCCGGCGCCTCCCAGAACGACATGGACTACCTCCACGTCATCAACTGGAAGAAGGCCGAGCAGCTGGTGGCCGCGGGCAAGACCACCACCATCAAGGGCATGCGCGTGCTCAGCATGACCACCGCGGCGGAGGAGGGTGTGCTCTCCCTCATTGGTGAGCCCAAGAGCCCGCACGGCGTGGACGTGACGCCGGACGGTGTGGACATCGTGGTGGGCGGCAAGCTGGACACGCACGCCACCGTCTACTCCTTCGAGAAGATCAAGGGCCTCATCGAGGCGAAGAAGTACGAAGGCAAGGACGTCTACGGGATTCCCATCCTGCCGTTCAAGGAGGCCATCCGCGGCCAGGTGGAGATTGGCCTGGGCCCGCTGCACACCGTCTATGACAACCAGGGCAACGCGTACACCAGCGTGTTCCTGGAGAGCGCGGTGGCCAAGTGGTCGCTCAAGGAGCTGCGCACCATCGAGAAGCTCAGCGTCCACTACAACATCGGCCACATCCTGGCGGCGGAGGGTGACACCATCAGCCCCGACGGCAAGTACGTGGTGGCCATGAACAAGATGTCCATTGACCGGTTCACCGGCGTGGGCCCGCTCTATCCGCAGAACTTCCAGTTGGTGGACATTGCCAGCCCGCAGATGAAGGTGCTGGTGGACGCGCCCATTGGCATTGGTGAGCCGCACTACAGCCAGATGATCAAGGCCGACAAGCTCAAGCCGCTCAAGGTCTACCCCGTGGGCACCAACCCCGGGACCATGCAGAAGGATGAGCACGCGGTGATGGCCGGCCAGGAGCGCATTGAGCGCAAGGGCAACGTGGTGGACGTCTACATGACCGCCATCCGCAGCCACTTCACTCCGGACCAGATCGTCGTGGAGGAAGGCGACACGGTGAACGTCCACATCACCAGCCTGGAGCAGAGCGAGGACCAGACCCACGGGCTCACGTTCAACATGCACAACGTGAACCTCAGCCTGGAGCCCGGCAAGCACGAGAACCTGACGTTCAAGGCCGACCGGCCCGGCGTCTACCCGTTCTTCTGCACGGAGTTCTGCTCGGCGCTGCACCTGGAGATGGCGGGTTACCTGCTGGTGAAGCCGAAGAAGCGTTGAAGTCCCATTCGTGAAGTTTAGGAGGTATCATGAAGTCGGTTGCACTCTCGTTGATGGCTGCGGCGTTCCTGGTGGCCTGCACCCGTGCGGAGGAGGCTCCCCCCGAGGAGGCTTCCGCGCCGGCGCCGGCCGCCGCACCCGCCCCGCCCGCCGCTCCGGCGGTCACCGCGGACGGTCCCGAGGCGATTGTCGCTCCCCTGGCGACGATCAGCACGGCGGCGGCGGACGTCGAGAAGGGCAAGGAGCTCTTCGGCTCCAAGGGATGTGGTGCGTGCCACAAGATCGGCGGTGGAAAGCTGGTGGGCCCTGACCTCAAGGGCGTCACCGAGCGCCGCTCGCTCAAGTGGACGCAGCGCATGATCCTGCGCCCGGACCTGATGATCCAACAGGACCCCGCGGCCAAGGAGCTGTTCAAGACGTACATGCTCCCCATGCCGAACCAGGGCGTGGACCCGGCCACCGAGCTGCCCGCGCTCATGGCCTACCTGAAAGCCAACGAGAAGTGACCATGAATGCCTCCGCCACCCACGTCACGTCGTCGCTGTCGGTCCTCAACACCGCCCCCGCACGCAAGCCGCGCAACCTGGCCCTGCGGTGGGCGGTGGTGGGGCTGGCGCTGGCCGCGGTGGTGCTCTACGCGGTGAGCTACACGCAACCGTGGTGGAACATCACGCTGTTCGCGCCGCAGTACCCCAAAGGCCTCAGCGTCACGATCTCCCTGACCGGCGTCTCCGGCGACGTTGGAGAGATCAACACGCTGAACCACTACATCGGCATGGCCAAGCTGGAGGAAGCCGCGCCGGTGGAACGTCGTCTGGCGGGATGGGGCGTGGCGGCGGTGGGCATCCTGGTCCTGGCGTTGAGCCTGTTGTCCGGGCGCAGGCTCTCCGCGCTGATGATGGTGCCGGGAATGCTGTTCCCCACCCTCTTCATCGTCGACAACATGTATTGGATGCACCGCTTCGGGAACAACCTGGACCCCAAGGCGCCGTTGAAGATCCCGCCCTTCACGCCGTCGATGTTTGGCGAGGGTGTCATTGCGCAGTTCCGCACCTTTGCCACGCCGCAGCTGGGATTCTGGCTGGTGCTGGTGGCGTTGGGGCTGCTCACCGTGGCGTTCTACCTCCGTCGTCGCGTGTGTGCCTCCTGCAGCCGGGCCGGGAGCTGCGGCGCCGTCTGTCCCAGCGCGCTGGTGGGTCCGGGCGCGGGGCTGGCGCGTTGAAGGCGTGACCATGGGCTCCCTGCGCATCACCCTGCCGCTGGCGCTCCTCCTCGTCGTGGGGGGACTGGTGGCGTCCCGGTCCGCGGCCCAACCGCCGGAGCTGGGGCGGCCGGTGCCGGGCCTCCGCGCCGGTCCGGTGGAGCGCATGCCCGACACCCACGCGCGCACGCCCGTCGACAGCAGCGAGCTGCACGCGTGGCTAAACGATCCCGAAGGACCACGAAACATCTGGCTGAAGGCCGGCGTGTACCAGGGACCGCTGCACATCCGTCGCCCCCTCACGCTCAGCGGTGAGCCGGGCGCCGTGATTGACGGGCGCGGGGAAGGCACCGTGATGGACGTGGTGGCGGACGGCGTCACGCTGGAGAACCTCACGGTGCGCAACTCCGGGAGGCGCAACACCACCGAGGACGCGGGCGTGCGCGTCAAGGGCAAGGGCAACCTGGTGAGCCACGTGCGTGTGCAGGGCGCGTTCTTCGGCATCTCGCTGGAGATGTGCCCGGGGTGCGCGGTGCAGGACTGCTGGGTGGCGGGTGAGCCCGGGCTGCACGGCGCGGAGCAGGGCGACGGCATCAAGGTCTGGGAGTCGCATGACGCGGTGGTGGCGCGGAACCTGGTCGAGAACACCCGGGACGTGGTGGTCTGGTACTCCCGCCGCGTGACGCTGGATGGCAACACCATCCGCAACGGGCGCTACGGCACGCACTTCATGTACGCGCACGACAGCGTGGTGCGGAACAGCCGCATCGTCGACAACACCGTGGGGATCTTTGTCATGTACAGCGCGCGCCTGGTGGCGGAGGACAACCTGCTGGCCGGCGGACGCGGACCGGCGGGCGTGGGCCTGGGCTTCAAGGAGAGCGACGGTGTCCACGTGCGTCGGAACCGCCTGGTGGGCAACACCACCGGCACCTACCTGGACCGCACGCCGCGCGTCGTGGAGCAGCCGGTGGACTTCATTGGCAACACGTTCGCGCTCAACGACGTGGCGCTGCGCTTCCACAGCAGCCAGCGCGGCGTCTCATTCCATGACAACAGCTTCGAGAACAACGGGTTCGTGGTGGAGGTGGAAGGTGGTGGCGACGTGCTGGGGGTGGACTTCACCGGCAACCGCTGGAGCGACTACGCCGGCTACGACCTGGATGACGACGGACACGGCGACGTGGCGTTCGAGGTGAAGAAGCTGGGCCACGAGATCACCGACGCGCATCCCGCCATCCGGCTCTTCCAGGGCACCGCCGCCATGGCGCTGGTGGACGCGGTGGCGCACGCCATTCCGTTCCTGGCGCGTCGTCAGTTGCTCGTGGATGCGCGCCCGCGCATGCGCGAGGTGGGGAGTCTGCCGTGATCGAGGTCAACAACGTCTCCAAGTCGTTCTCCCGGGTGCGGGCCCTGCACGACGTCACGCTGCGCGTGGAGCCGGGTGAGCGCGTGGCCTTCGTTGGCGCCAATGGCTCGGGCAAGACCACGTTGCTGCGGGCGCTGATCGGGCTGGTACGCGTGGAGGGGCAGGTGCGCATCCGGGGCGTGGACCCCGCGCGTTCTCCCGAGGAGGCGCTGCGTCACGTGGCGTACATCCCGCAGATTGCGCCGCCGCTGGAGGCCCCGGTGGGTGAGGTGGTGCGGGCCTTCTGCGCCCTGCGCGGCCGGACGTATGACGACGTGCGCGCGCGGGTGGCCCGCCTGGGTCTGGACCTGGAGGCGCTGCGTCCCACGCGGTTCCGCGACCTGTCCGGTGGGCAGAAGCAGAAGCTGCTGGCCGCCATGGCGCTGGCCACGGAGGCGCCCATCCTGGTCTGCGACGAGCCCACCGCGAACCTGGACCCCGTGGCGCGCACCGCGTTCTTCGAGCAGGTCCACGAACGTGCGGGCGAGAGCATCCTGATCCTTTGCTCCCACCGCCTGGACGAGGTGCGCACGTTGGTGGACCGCGTGGTGGAGCTGCGCGACGGCCGCGTGGTGCGCGACTGCCCGCTGGCCACGCACCTGGATTCCGAGGCCACCTTCCGCGTGGAGGTGGAGATCAAGCGCGCCGCTCCCGAGCTTTCCGTCTTCACCGACGAGCTCCGCACCCTCGGGTTCCGCCAGGTGGGACCGGGACGTCTGGCGGCGCACCTGGGACACGCGGAGAAGCTGGCGATTGTGGGGCGGTTGGTGCGGGAGCGCGGTGAGCTGTTGCAGGACCTCACCATCTCCGACGGGGAAGGCGCCGCGTGGATGCGGCCCTGGCAGGGGAGTGCGTCATGACGACGTGGATGAAGTGGTGTTTCGTCGCGGTTCTGGGGCTCTTCGTGCTGGCCTGCCAGGAGCGTCCCGACGTGCCGGTGGACCCGGTGTGGGGCAAGGAGAAGTGCGCGCACTGCGCCATGCTGGTGGGTGACCGCGCCTACGCCGCGCAGGTGACCACCAAGGACGGTGCGCGCCTCTACTTCGACGACATCGGCTGCATGGTGCAGAAGCTCCAGGAGGGTGAGGTGGTGGTGGACCACGCGTGGGTGCACCACGAGACGGAGCCGGTGTGGTTGGACGCCACCCACGCGCGCTACCGCCATGGCGCGCGCACGCCCATGGATTCCGGTTTCAGCGCCACGCGGGAGGAGCAGGGCACGGTCTCCTACTCGGACATGATCAAGCGCGTGATGCAGAAGCGCGCGGAGGGAGGCGGCCATGGGCACCACTGACAACGTGGTGGCGCTGACGCGCCTGGAGCTCTCCGACGCCATCCGCTCCCGTTGGCTGCTCTTCACCTGCGTGGCCTACGCGGCGGTGTTCGCGGTGTTCACGTGGTTGGGGCTGCGCGAGTCCACGGTGCTGGGATTCACCGGCCTGTCGCGCGTGATCCTCAACGTGGCCAACGCGGTGGTGCTGTCCGTGCCGTTGCTGGCGCTGGTGGCCACGAGTCAGTCGGTGGTGCGCGCGCGCAGCAGCGGGCTCCTGGAGATGCTGCTGACCCAGCCGTGTCGACGAGGAGAATGGTTCACCGCGCTGGCATTGAGTCGCGCGCTGGTGCTGGTGGGGCCGCTGGTGGCGCTCTTGCTGGTGGCCGGCGTCCTGGGGCTGGTCTGGGAAGGTGACCGCGAGACGGCGCACACCGCGTTCCGCTCCTTTGGCATCTGTGCGGCGTTGGCGTGGGCGTTCACCGGCGTGGGGCTGTGGATCAGTGCGTCGGCGCGGACGCCGGAGCGTGCGGTGGTGTACGCGCTCATTGCCTGGATTGCCGCCGCGGCGCTGCATGACTTTGCGCTGGTGGGCATCCTGTTGCGCTGGAACATCCCCGCCCCCACGGTGTTCGCGCTGGCGGCGGCCAATCCCGTGGAAGCGGCCCGACTGGGAATCCTGGGCGGCATGGACCCTGACCTGTCCATCCTGGGGCCCGTCGGGTTCTGGCTGGCCAACACGCTGGGCAACAACCTCTCGCTGCTGGTGGCCGTGGTGTGGCCCACGGTGTTGGGTACCGCCACGGCGCTGCTGGCGTGGCGCCAGGTGCAACGCTTTGACGCCGTGGGGTGACCCTTCACGTCACTGGTGGGACACGGTCAGGGCGTAGAAGCGCGCTTCACTGATGCCGCTCTGCGCCTGCGGGTACAGCCCCGCCTTGAAATAGTTCCTGTGATCCCAGAACGAAACGTCGCGATCCAGCTCCACCACGCCGTTGACGGTGATGATGAGCCGCGAGTCCACCACGCGTACCTCGGTGACGAAGCGATCACTGTTGATGCCGGTGGTCAGCAGCACGCTCTCGGTGTCCGAGCCGCTCGCGTTGGTCTTCACCTTGGCATAGAGGTCGCCGTCCATCAGGGCCACGCGCAGCAGCGGAGGAACGTTGCCGCCGTCGTCGGTGATGCCGTGGATCTGGAGCACCGTCACCTGGTCGGGCGTCTCGCTGGTGTAGAGGAGCTGCAGGTCCGCGGTGAGCACGTGCGTCCCGCTCATGGGCCAGTTCACGGTCTTGTCATTGGGGTCCATCATCTCGCGCAGCTCGGAACGCACATAGCTGCTGTTAGCCGTGGAGCCCTCCTCGCTTGAATCCAGCCAGAAGGCCATGGCACCGGTGACGGGGTCCGTATAGAAGTAGTTGGATGAGTAGCTGGCCAGCTGGTCCGGCTTGATCTCGGTGGGACCGGGAATGGTCAGCTTCCAGTGCGTCAGGTCGAAGTTCTCCGCGGGCAGCGCGGTGGGGTCCAGGCCGTCCCCCGGCTGCTCCACGACGCCAGCGTCGGGCGTGACCGGGTCGGAGGTGCCGGCATCCGGCGCCGGGTCGACGGGCGCGCCTGCGTCGGGCGTGGGCTCCGGGGGCACGCTGGCGTCGGGCGCCCCGGGTTC
>JBFMGU010000215.1:0-17756 GCA_040752415.1 Myxococcota bacterium | reverse complement strand
ACCGAGAAGAAGTCGTCGTCGGGGGGAGGTGCGGCGGGTTTGGCGGGGGCCGCGGGCGGGGGCGGCGTGGCGACGGAGAGCGAGGGCGCGCGCGGGTCGAAGAGCGTGGCGTCCATCTGCGCGGGACGCACCGCGGAGGGCGGCGGCGTGTGTCCTTCCGACGACGACGGCGGCGGCGCCGGGACCGCGCCCAATCGCAGGGTGCGACCACCCTCGGGCCCCTCGCCCGTCGGGGGAACACCCGCCACGGACCGGGGCGTGCCAAAGGACGGGGCCTCCACCACGGAAGTGGGCCGCCCGAACGCGGGCGCGCCGGGGACGGAGACGGGTTTTCCAAAGGCCGGCGCACCGGGAACGGAGACCGGTTTGCCAAAACCAAAGGAGTCCGGCGTGCCGCCACCGGGTCGCGGCAGCACGGCAATCTCCGACGGAGCACGCAGCGGAACGTTGGCCTGCAGCCACGCGCCGAGCTCCTGCGCCAAGGCGTCGGGCTGCGCGCCGCCGAGGAGCGGAAACACCGCCGCCTCCAGCTCACGCACCGACTGCGGCCGACGGGCGGGGTCCTTCTCCAGCGCGTGCATCACCACGCGGTCCACGTCGGCGGGAACGTCATCTCGCACCGTGGAAGGCGGTGGAATGGGCTCTTCGACGATGGCCTTCATCACCGCCGCCGGTGAGGGCCCCGGGAACAGCGCCTTGCCGACGAGGACCTCCCAGAACAGCGCGCCCGCGCTGAAGATGTCGCTGCGCTGGTCCACGTCGGCCACGGTCAGCGTCTCCGGCGCCATGTAGCCCAGCTTGCCCTTGATCTGCCCCGCCGCCGTCTGGGTGAGTCGCCCCGCCGCCTTGGCCACGCCAAAGTCCGCCAGCTTCACCATGCCCGCGCGGTTGATGAGCACGTTGCCCGGCGTGACGTCGCGGTGGATGAGCCCGAGCGGCTCCCCCGTCGGAGAGCGCGCCTCGTGCGCCTGGGTGAGCCCGCGCAACAGGCTCCACATCACGTACAGGCCCAGGCGCAGCGGCAGCGGCTCGAATGGGTCGCGGCGTTTCTTGAGCGCGTGGGCCAGGTCGCAGCCGTCCACGTACTCCAGGACCATGTAGAGGTCCTTGCCCTCCTCGCTCAGCTCCATCACCTGCACGACGTTGGGATGGTGGATGTTGACCATGAGGTTGGCCTCATCCACGAACATCTTGATGTACATCTCGTCGTCGCAGAGGTTGGTGCGGATGCGCTTGATTGTCACCAGTCGCGCAAACCCGGCCACGCCGCGCTGCTCGGCCAGGAACACTTCCGCCATGCCGCCCTTCCCCAGCGGGATGAGCACGTCGTAGCGGCCCAGCCGGAAGGGGACGAACGCGCCGTCAGCCATGCTCACTCCGACGACGCACCATCCACCCTTCAGAACCCTGCCATGTCACGGATGCCCCCCCTGCACCACCATGGAACGGCCAATCGACCAAAGGTGTCAAGCCGGACGCCGAAAAAAATTCGGGCCGGCGGCTCCGTGGACGGGAGCACACCGGCCCGAGCGGCCAAGAGTGTATCCGGTGAGCTTACTGCCCGCAGCCCTCAACGCAGGCCCCGACGTCGATATCGTCGGTGTATTCCGCTAGCGTCTGGCTGTAGCAACACCCCCATCCCTGCGGGCAGTCGCTGTCGACGTTGCAGAGCTGATACGTGAGGTCGCCGGACTGGCAGCCGCCGTTGGCCACGCAGGACGCGCCGCCAATGCCCTGGAAGCAGCACACCTGGGCGCTGTCGCAATCCTCGGGACCGTCGCAGCGAACCGCCACCGAGCCAAAGCCGGGACAAGTGTCCGAGGTGCAGCTGGTGCCACCGGAGAAGAAGTCCAGGCAGCAGACGGGCTCGCCGGCGTCGGGGCTGCAGACGTTGAAGCCACCATCGGTGCGCCCGCACTTCACGCCCGGCTCCGGCTCACCCTGGTACGGAGCGAAGCCCGCGTCCACGTTCTCGAAGCCGGCAGCGTCGAACTGGAAGCCGCTGGAGGAGCCGTTGCCCCCGCCGCTGGAGCTGGCGTTGTTCCCACCCGACGAGCTGCCGTTGCCCCCGCCGCTGGTGGAGCCGTTGCCCCCGCCGCTGGAGCTGCCGTTCCCCGCGCCGCTGGAGCTGGCCGCACCGCTGGAGGACGTAGAGCCAGAAGCCGCGCCTCCGCTGCTGCTGGAGCTGGATGACGACGTCGACTCACCACCGCCGCTGCAGGCCACCCACAGCGCGGCGCCGGCAAGCACGGTCAGACCAAGGAACGGGACACGGGAACGGGTCATGGAAGCCCTCGAATTGGCAGACGGGAAAACCAACGGGGGTGGCACCCTAGCTGCCGCCCAAGCCGGGCTCAACTTTCCAATGAAGCGGCGGGCACTTGCAGACGGCGCCAAGGCGGGTAGGAATCCGCGGCCCCGCGTCCCATGCCCAAGGCCGGGGTGGAGGTTGTCTTGCAGCCGTCGTTCTTCGCGCGCCTGGTGATTGCCCTGGTGGCGTTCTTCCGCATCATCCTCGACGCCGCGCTGGCCCAGCAGGTCAAGCAGGCCATGGCCGGGGAGCTCCCCGCGCCCAAGCCCGTCGAGAAACTGCCGGAGGTGCCCGCCAAGCCCGCTCCCGCGCCCGCGGTGGACCACACCGGGCCGGCGCTGCACGTGCTCACCCTGCTGCAGCGGGAGGGCCGCTTCCTGGACTTCCTGCAGGAGGACGTGACGACGTTCTCCGACCAGGACGTGGGCGCGGCCGCGCGGGTGGTGCACGAGGGTTGTCGCAAGGCGCTGCAGCAGTATCTGAAGGTGGAACCGTTGCTGACCCAGGAAGAGGGCACGCCGTACACGGTGGAAGCGGGCTTTGACCCCGTCCGCATCCGGCTCACCGGCAAGGTGGTGGGCAACCCGCCCTTCAAGGGTCAGCTGAAGCACCGGGGGTGGCGGGCCACCCAGGTGCAACTCCCCACGCCGCCCAAGGACGTGGACCACACCGTGCTGGCGCCCGCGGAGGTCGAGCTGTGAGCGAGAACAAGTTTGCCGTGGGTATTGACCTGGGGACCACCAACTGCGCGCTGGCGAGCGCACCGTTCAAGACCGAGGACCCCGTCCCGCCGGCCATCATGGACATTCCGCAGGTGGTGAACCCCGGTGAGGTGGAGAACCGCCCGCTGCTCCCCAGCTTCTGCTACCTCCCCGGCGAGCACGAGCTGCAGGCCGGCGCCACCGCGCTGCCCTGGGACAAGAACCGCGACTACGCCACCGGCCTCTTCGCGCTCCGCCAGGGCAGCCGCGTGCCGGACCGCCTGGTCTCGTCGGCCAAGAGCTGGCTTTCCGTCGTCAGCAGCATGGACAAGCGCGGCGCCATCCTGCCGTGGGGCGCGCCGGAGGGCGTGCAGAAGGTCTCCCCGGTGGAAGCCAGCACGCGCTACCTGCAGCACCTGCGTGAAGCGTGGGACGCCTCACACGGCAAGGGCGAGAAGCTGGCCAAGCAGGACGTGGTGCTCACCGTGCCCGCCAGCTTTGACCCCGGCGCGCGCGAGCTCACCGCGGAGGCCGCCAGGGCCGCGGGCCTGGAGAACATGACGCTGCTGGAGGAGCCGCAGGCGGCGCTCTACGCGTGGCTGGCGGCGCGCGGAGAGAGCTGGCGCCGGGAGCTGAAGGCCGGCGACGTGGTGCTCGTCGTCGACGTGGGCGGCGGCACCACCGACCTCTCGCTCATGGCCGTGGGCGAGGAGAACGGCACCCTGCATATCCACCGCATCGCCGTGGGCGACCACATCCTCCTCGGCGGCGACAACATGGACCTGGCCCTGGCGCACCACGTCAAGGCCAAGCTGGAAGCGGGCGGCAAGACGCTGGACCAGGCGCAGTTCCAGGCGCTGACCTTCGCGTGTCGGGAGGCCAAGGAGCAGCTCTTCTCGCGCGCGGACCTGGCCACCTTCCCCATTGCGCTGGCCAGCCGCGGCAGCAAGCTCATGGGCGGCACCATGCGTACCGAGCTGGAGCGCGAGACGCTGGTGAGCGTACTGGTGGAAGGCTTCTTCCCGCGCGCGGGACAGGATGCGCGGCCGGTGAAGGCGCGTCGCACCGGTCTGGCGACGATGGGCCTGCCCTACGCGCAGGATCCCGCCGTCACCAAGCACCTGGCGGAATTCCTGGCCAAGCAGCTGGGCGCGGCGGCGGCGCAACATGCCAAGACGCCGCAAGGCGCCACCTTCC
The DNA here is from genome assembly GCA_040752415.1 of Myxococcota bacterium. Classification (GTDB taxonomy): domain Bacteria; phylum Myxococcota; class JACRCW01; order JACRCW01; family JACRCW01; genus JBFMGU01. Next base: position 13,547 of record JBFMGU010000215.1, on the reverse strand, counting down.
TGCACCCCACCTGCGTGCTGTTCAACGGCGGTGTCTTCAAGGCGGAAGCGCTGCAGGGTCGCGTGGTGGAGGTGCTCAACACGTGGCTCAAGGCGGAAGGCAGCGAGCCGGTGCGCGTGCTGAGCGGACAGGACCTGGATCACGCCGTGGCCAAGGGCGCCAGCTATTACGCGCACATGAAGGCGCGCGGTGGCGTGCGCATCCGCGGCGGCACGGCGCGCGCGTACTACGTGGGCATTGAGCTCAACGCGCCGGCGGTGCCGGGTGTGCCGCCGCCCATCAAGGCCATGTGCGTGGCGCCCTTTGGCATGGAAGAGGGAAGCCAGACGGACCTGCCCGGAGAGATGGGCCTGGTCACCGGCGAGCCCGCGCAGTTCCGCTTCTTCTCGTCGACCACGCGACGCACCGACACCGTGGGCGCGGAAGTGAAGGACATTGCCGAGCTGACCGAGCTGCCGCCCATCGAGGCCACCGCCAGCGGCACGCCCGGCGAGCTGCTGCCCGTGCACATCCGCTCCCACGTCACGCCGATTGGGACGCTGGAGCTGGCGTGCATGGCGCGCAACGGCGAGCAGCGCGCGCGCTTCGAGTTCAACGTGCGCGAGGAGTGACGCGCTCCCGTCCACCTTGACACTCCCGTCGCGGCCAGCCATTCCCTCCGAGTGGAGGGTTGGCCATGGCCCGGGCTTTCCTGGTGGTCTGCGCGCTGCTGTTCTCGACGAGCACGTGGGCCAACCCCGCCGCCTCGCCGCCGCCCTCCGCCGCGGTGGACGACGACGACGAGATGGACGAGCTGGCCCCGGAGGCGCCGCAAAAACCCGAGGCCGCGCCCCACGTCGAGCCCAGCGACCCGGGCAAGAATCCCATCAAGGGTGACCCGTCGGTGGCGGGGCTGAGCACCGGGCTCGCCATTGCGGGCACCATGTTCCTCATCGACGTGGTGTCCGTGGTGCTGTGGCCCGTGGGCGCCGTCATCCTCGTCCTCAAAGCCGTGGCGGCGCCGGCGCTGACCGGCTTCCTTGCCTGGTACATGGCCAGCAAGCTCGCGAACCGCCGCGTGCCCATCGTGCCGCTGATGGTGGGCGGCTACGTGCCCGTGCTGATCACCACCGTGCTCTCCATCCTGGCGGGCGCGCTCGCCGTGGCGGGGGTGGGTGTGGGGGTGGTGAGCTACGTGGTGACGCTGGTGGCGTTCGTCGTCGGCGGCTTTGTGGTGGGCGCGTTCCTGGGCTGCCTGGGCGCGGGATTCGCCGGCGGGGCCAGCAGCAGCAACGCGTTTGCATTGGCGCTGGTGGGTGCGCTCTACGGCGGCATCATCGGCGCGTACATCGGGCTCATCATCGGGTACTACGTGGGCATCATCTCCTACGTGCTCAGCGTGATTGCCGGCGTGGTGAGCGCGGTGCTGGCCCACGTGGGGCTGCGCATCTGCGGCGACGTCGCGGCTGGCGTGGCGGTGGGCATCATTGCGGCGATGATGGGTCGGACCCTGGAGCCGGGCGAGGAGCCCCTCAACTACGACTGGTTCTCCGTCCCCCGGGGCAGGTTCGAGCCGCCCGCCAAGGAGGCCACGCCCCCGGCTCCCGTCGACGCGCTGGAAGAGGACGAGGAGGAAGAAGAGCCGGCGCAGCCTCCGCTGGACACGCCCGACGAGAAACCGGTGGAGCGCACCGCGCCTCCCGAGCCCGCGCCGCAGGAAGCCTACTGATCCTCGGGGACCAGCCGCGCTGACACCGTGCGCCGCTCCCCGTTGGCAATGTCCACCGTCACCGTCTGCTGGAGCTGCAGCACCGGGTTGCGGAAGGTGATGCGTCGCCGGCCCGCCGCCACGCGGACGCCGCGCAGGGGAGTGTTGGCGCCCAGGGGCTGATCGTCGACGAGAACCTCCGCCCACGGTTCCGAGTTCAGGTCCAACGTCCCATGTCCCTGCGCCGCGGGGGGGACGGGATTGGCGGGTGTTGCGGCGGGACGGGCGGTGCGCGGCGGAATGATGGGAAGGCGTTGCACCGGGCGAGGCGTGGGCGCGGGCTCCTCCTTCTTCTCGACGGGCGCGGGCTCCACCGTGGTCGCCACGGAGACGGGCTGTGGTGGCGCCACGACGGGCGGCGCGACCACGGGCGCGGGTGTCACCACCGCGGGCGGGAGCGTTTCCGACGGGGATGCGGGCCCCGCGAAGTACAACCCGGCGGCCACCCCCAACGCCGTCACGCCCCCCACCGCGGGCAACCACGACGTTTTCGCCGGCGCCGCAACCGCCTCGACGACGGGAGGCGGTGTGTTGGACGGAGCAGCGGCCTCCACGGAAGGCGCGGGAGCGACGGCGGCGGCCTCCGCCACGCGGGTTCGTCGTCGACGGGGCGCGGGAGCAACCTCGACGGGCAACTGGCGGGAGAGGTGCTCGTCCACCAGCGCGCGGACATGCTGCGCGGTCTGCGGCGGAGCCAGGCGCGCATCCAGCGACTGCAGCGCGTCCAGCGCGGAAGCGGGGCGCGCTTCGGGCTCACGCTGCAGGAGTTGGTGGATGAGCTCCGTCAGCGGTCCCGGCAGCTCGGGCCTCTCGGCGGCGAGGGCGGGCACGTCCGCGGCGCGCACGGCCAGCAGCGTGTCGACGTCGGTGGCGCGGTCAAAGAGCGGGCGGCACGTGGCGCACTCCCACAACACGATGCCGAGGGAGAAGAGGTCGCTGGACGCGGTGAGCACGCCGCCCTGCGTCTGCTCCGGCGACATGTACGCGCACTTGCCCTTGAGCTCGCCGTAGCGCGTCTGGTGGGTCTTGATGCCGGAGGCCGCCACTCCAAAGTCCGCCAGCTTCACCTCGCCCGCGCGGGAGAGCAGCACGTTGGACGGTGAGACGTCCCGGTGCACCACGCCCAGCGAGCGTCCTTCCGCGGCGGAAAGTCCATGCGCGTACCCCAGCGCGCCCAACAACGCGCGGGCCAGCACGTGCACCGCCTCCGACGTGAGAGGCCGCCCACGCGCCGCGAGCACCTCGCGCAGGTCCGCACCGTCGACGAGCTCGAAGGCCAGGAACGGCCCCTCCCCGTCCTCACCGTGCTTGAGCAGGCGGACAATGTGGGGATGCACCAGCCGCTCACACAGGCGGGCCTCGTCCTGGAACATCTGGCGCAGGTCGGGGTCGCGGAGCAGCTCGGGGCGGAGGCGCTTGAAGGCCACGGCCGTGCCGTCGGACAGGCGCGCGCGCCACACCACCGCCATGCCGCCGCTGGGCAGCGGGGCAAGCAGCTTCACCGGCGCGGCGGCATCAGGACCCATACCCCCCATCCTAGCCTGACCCGGCGCCAGCCCTGCTCCTCCCGTACCCGCTTTCGCGAAGCGCTTGCATTCCCCGCGCGGCGACGGCGCAGCTTTGACACCTCACGGCACGGCTCCCCTCGTCGTCAAAAAGAGGCCCGCGTTGTGCAAGGGCGCTGGTCACCAATCCACCATCCCCACGAGGAACCCATGTTTCGAGCTTTTCGCGTGATTGTCCTGACCGGTCTCGTTGGTTGCAGCGGCGCGGCGCAGCCCTCGGCCACGCTCCCCACGCCGGCGGCCAAGCCCACCCCCACCGCGGCCCCACCCGCGACGCCACCGCGCGCCCAGGGCGCCAACACCGTGCTGGACATTGCCGTCAGCTCCCCGGACCACACGACCCTGGTGGCCGCGGTGAAAGCCTCCGAGCTGGTCTACACGCTCGGCAGTCCGGGCGGCATCTACACCGTTTTCGCGCCCACCAATGGCGCCTTCGAGAAGCTCCCGCCGGGAACCGTGGAGGGCCTGCTGAAACCGGAGAAGAAGGGAGAGCTCAAGAAGATCCTGCAACACCACGCCACCGTCCCGGCCTTGCAGCTCAAGGACTTCCGCGACGGCCAGACGCTGGGCATGGCCGACGGCACCCGCGTCACCGTGGCGGTTGGTCCCGACGGCAAGGTCAAGGTGAACGGCGCCAACATCCTGGCCACGGTGTCCGGGTCCAACGGGGTGGTCCATGTCGTCGACGCTGTGCTCCTGCCGACGATGTGAGGAACCGGAACTGCCCGGCGGGATCACTTAGCAACGATTAGGTCCAGGCGCACCGCTCGTGCTCGCACCGTCGTGATATGAGTCACACGGCAACGACGGGCAGCGCGTTCACGGAGCCCCTGCGCGGCCGGACCACGCCCACCTCCAGCAGCGCTTCACACGAGCACCACCGGGAGCCACGGCGCCACCGAGAGGTGGGCGTGGTGGGCCACCGATCGCGCGGAGGCGGTCCTGATGCCGACGAGGACAATGCGCCCCGTCAGCACTGACCCTCGCGCGGTCATCAGGTCAGTCCGCGCAAGCCCATAGGACCGGTTCGCCATGGTTAGGCAATCACGCGGCCGGCGGCCCGGCGCAGGGATTTTGCGATCTTGGGAAATTCCCGCGCCACGAACGGTGTTCAATGCCCGTCTCGGGTGGTGAGTGCCAGCCGGGTGGGGGCTCCATGCGAAGCATTTACGAAGAGATGCTCCAGGTGTCCCGCGCGTACATGTCACCGATCAACGCGGAGGGCGTCCTCCAACGTGCCATCCGCCTTGCCTCGCTGCGCGCCGAGGAGCTGAACCCCGCCAACATTCCCGTGGTCATCAACACCATGGGCAACGCCTTGCGCCTCTTTCTCAATGAGACCGAGCGCACCCAGTTGCTGACGCGCCTGCAGGCCCTGGCCACGCACGGCACTGCCCTGCCTGAGGCCCGCGTGGAGCTGCAACGAGAGCAGGACCTCCTGGAGTGTCGCAGCGTGGCCCGGAACATTTGTGAAGCCCTGGGCGTGGGGCCTTTCGGCCTCCAGAAGCTCGCCACGCTGGCCAGTGAATTGGCGAGGAACGTGGTCAAGTACACGCCGGGTGGCCACCTGCTCTTCCGACCTGAACAGGCAACCCGGTGCATCGTGGTGATTGCAGAGGACCGGGGACCGGGAATCTCCAACCTGCCGGAAATCCTCGCTGGCAAGTACCGCAGCCGCACGGGACTGGGTCAGGGAATCCTGGGCTGCAAGCGACTGGCATCCCGCTTTGACATCCGGACCGGCCCGACGGGAACGCGCATTGAGGCGGAGGTGCACTTTGATACTGCGCACTGAAATCGCCAGTCGGCCCCGGGCGGGAGAGACCTTCAATGGCGACGCGGCAGTGGCGCTGAGTCGCTCCGGCCGGCATCTGCTCGCGTTGGTGGATGGATTGGGGCACGGAGAGGCCGCGCACCTTGCAGCCTCCGCGGCGCTGGACCACCTGCACACGTGGGAACCCGCCACTCCCCTCGTGGAGGTGCTGGGTGGGCTGGACCGCGCGCTGCGCAACACGCGTGGGGCGGCGGTGGCGGTGTGCACGGTGTCGGAGGGAACGCTGCGCGGGGCTTCCGTGGGCAATGTCAGCGTGCGGGCCACGGGCTTTGCGCTCCCGTTTGTTCCCACGCCCGGCGTGGTGGGCGCGCAGCATGTGACGCCACGCGTGTTCGCCGCGGCGTTGCCAACCACGTTCCGCCTCTGCCTCTTCAGCGACGGCGTCTCCGCTCGCCTGACGCTGGAGGAGCTGGCCGGCGTGGAGCTTGCGACGGCCGCCAGCAGGATGCTGCGCCAGTTCTCGCACCACCACGACGACGCCACGCTGCTTCTTGCCGAACCCGGAGGTGCGCCATGAAGGCCGTTGATTCCCCCGTGCCCACCATCCGCTTGTGGAACTGCCTGCTGGTTCCCATCCAGGGTGATGTGTCTGACTCCGCAGCGGACATCCTGCAGCACACCGTGCTGGAGGCCATCCGACGCGACGGAGCCCGCGGCCTCATCCTGGACATCTCCGGGATGTGGCTGTTGGACAGTCACCTGTGCGCCGTGGTGGCGCGGCTGGCCCGTTCCGCCATGCTGATGGGAACGCCCACAGTGCTGTGCGGCCTCCGCGCGGAGATGGCGCTGACGCTCCAGTCCATGGGCGTGGCCTTCACGGACATCAAGACCACGCTCAGCCTGGAAGAAGCGCTGGCCCACTTCGGCGTTGTTCCTCAACACACCCCCTCCAACGCGCAGCCGGACCCACTGGCCCTGCTGCTGGGAGAAAGCGCGTGACGACGACCACCCTCCAAGCGTCCACCGAGGCGATCACCATCGAGAGGTCTCGCCTGGACCGCATCATGCAGGTTCTGTCTCACATCTCGCTGCAGAACTATGACCCGGCGCTGATCACCATCCCGCTCACACACGACGACGCCTTTGGCGAGATCGAGGCGGTGCTCAACATCCTGACGGAAGAGTTCGCGCAGGCGAAGCAGGATGTCAGCCAGCAGAAGGGTGTCATCACCCGACAGCGCATTGCACTGAGCGAGCTGTCCACGCCCATCATCGAGATCTGGGATGACGTGTTGACCTTGCCGGTGGTGGGCCTGGTGGACACCCAGCGCTCCGCGGAGATGACGGAGCGGCTGCTCACCGCGGTGGTGGAGCAGAAAGCGCGCTGCGTCATCGTGGATCTCACCGGCGTGGACGTGGTGGACACCGCCACCGCGGATCACCTGGTGCGCATGATCAAGTCCGCGCAGCTGCTGGGTGCGTTGTGCGTGCTGACGGGAATTGGGCCGTCCATTGCGCGCACGCTCGTCGAGCTCAACGTGGACCTGGGCGGAGTGAAGGTGCTGCGCAGCCTCAAGGAAGGCCTCACCGAGTGTCTCCGCTTCCTCGCCAACAGCCGCAACAAGCCCAACGCCAACCCGGGAGCAACCCCATGACGTCCGTCAACCCGCAGAAGACCATTGGCAAGCACCACCTGGAGTACCTGGACCGGGGAATCATGCTCACCCGGTACGAGGGTGACGTCGACGAGCACCAGATGCAGGAGCTGATGGACTTCATCCAGCCCCTGATGTCGACGGAGAAGACCGTGGTCTACATCACGGACATGTCCCGGATGGGCAAGTTCACGCCGGAAGCACGCCGGCTCATCAGCACCAACACCGCCACGCCCGCCGGCCAGGAAGTGCACATCTACATGGTCCACGCCACCATGATGACCCGCGCCGCCATGCAGCTGGTCATCACCGCGGCCAAGCTGGCCACGCGCTCCCGGTTTCAACTCAAGAGCTTCAACTCCGTGGAAGAAGCGGTGACCTGCGCGCGCGCCGCCGTGCGTGAGCTTGCGCCCGCGTGACCCTGGCCTGTCGCTGTCCCCTGGCGGAGCGCTCCGACGCCACCGCCGCCGCCGCCCTGACCCGCAAGCTGGCGCGGGAGCTGGGAATGGCCGCGGCGGCGTCGGAGCGGCTGGCGCTGGCAACGCTGGAGCTGGCCACCAACGCGGTCCGTCACGCCGGAAGCGGTGAGATGGAGATGCACGTGGAATGGGACCGCGTGACCGTTGTGGTGCTGGACCGCGGGCCGGGCCTGGACACGCCGGAGCGCCTGTTTGAAGACCGGCCGCGCAACCCCGCGGAAGCCTGGCAGCCCGGGCAATCCCTGGGCGCGGGTGGTCCTTCGGTGCGGCGCCTGGTGGACGAGGCCTCGGCGCGTCGGCGGGAGGGCGGGGGACTCGAGGTTCGTGCGGTGATGCGCCGCCGCCGCTGAAGCCAGAGCAATCGCGGAATCGTTTCGTGGGACTTCCCGCCCGGTCCGTGAGCGTGACGCTGACGGACTCGCCAAGAGCGCGCGGGTTCAGCCACGACGCGACGACGAACGCACGCCCGGTGGCGCACGAACCCGGCTGCGCCAGGTCCTTTCCGCGCCCTGCCGCGCGCACCGCGCTTGACGGGTTCCCCTCATCGTCGTCATCGTTCTCCACGCGGAGGATTGATGCGGAGTTCTCGTCGCGCGACGTTGGTTCCCACATTGGCGTTCCTGGCGGCATGCTTTCCTTCAACAAGCGGCCCATCCCAACCCGACACTTCGAGCACCGCCAGCTCCTCGGCGGCGTCGTCATCCTCGTCGTCGTCCACTTCTTCGTCATCCTCCTCGAGCAGCGGAGCCACCGTCTCATCCAGCACCCAAACCAGCACGTCGAGCTCGTCGTCGTCGTCTTCGGGGGCCTCGTCCTCTTCCTCCTCCGCCAGCTCCAGCAGCTCCTCCGGCCCGGTGTCGTCGTCATCGGCGGCGTCATCGACCTCCACCGCCAGCAGCAGCGCGGGGGCGTCCACCTCCACGTCCAGCAGCGGAGTCAGCTCCAGCGGTGCCACGTCCACCAGCAGCGCCTCCTCCAGCGGATTCTCGACGTCATCCAGCAGCGCCAGCTCCTCCTCGGGAGGCTGCGCGGGGGATTGTGTCGTCGAGCACTGCGGCAACATCATCTTCACCGAGACCTGGGCCGCGGCTGTGCTGCACCGCGTGACGTGCGACGTCTACGTGGGGGACGACGCCGAGCAACCCGACCTCGTCGTGGCGGATGGTGCCACGGTGGTCTTCGCCAATGGCGCGGGGCTGTACGCGGGGCACACCGGCACCGGGCGCCTCCTGGTCCGGGGAACCGACCTGGGCGTCATCATGACGTCGGAAAACGCCAGTCCGCAGCCGGGTGACTGGGGCGGCCTGCGACTCGGGCCAAAGAGCGGCGGCTCCTCGCTGCGCGGTCTCGTCGTGGAGTACGGAGGCAGCGCCCTCGCCGGCATCTCATCCACCGGAGCGAGCATCCTCCTGGACGGCGTGACCGCCCGGTACAGCGCCACGGACGGGTTCCACGGCACCCTCACCTCCGCCACCATCACCAACTCCTCCTTCATCAACAACGGAAACGCCGGCGTGGCGCTGGACTCTCCGTCGGACCTGGTGGCCTTCGAGAACAATTCGCTCACCGGTAACAACGTGGGAATCGTGCTTGGTCCGGAGCTGGTGGGGCGGCTCTCGTCGAGCTCCACCTTCTCGGGCAACGTGACTTCCGGCGTGGAGGTGCGCGGTGGATTCGTGACGAGCTCCGCGGTCTGGTCGGCGGTGGACGTGCCCTATCACGTGACCGGCACGGTCTACGTCCAGGACCCCGCCAATCCGGTGCTGACGCTCGGCGACGGCGTGCAGCTCGAGTTCGATCCCGCCGCCGGGCTGGAGGTCGCGTCTTCGGCCGCGGGTCGGCTGCTGGTGGATGGTGCGGTCTCCGGCGTGGTGATGCGCGCCACCGGTGCTTCCTGGCTCGGCTTGACGATGGGATTCTACGACAGCGGCAGCGCCCTCAACGGTCTCGTGGTGGAGCGTGGCGGCGACAACACCTACGGCGGCATCCACATCTACCAGTCCAGCCCCACCATCACGCGCAGCGAGGTCCGGTACAGCGTGTCCGACGGAATCCACGTGACCAGCGGATTTCCCACCGTCAGCAACACGGTCATCCGCGACAACGCGGGCATTGGTTTCCGCACCGACACGGCGGGCGGTCTGGCCTTGGGCTCCACGGCGGTGGCCACCTTCGCGGGCAACACCCTCACCGGCAACGCGAAGCCGCTGGTGATGCCGGTGCGCTACGCCGGTGAGCTGGATCCCTCGTCGTCATTCACGGGCAACACCGTGGACATCATCGAGCTGTCGCCCGGCCTCGTCGACCTGGACTCCACGTGGCGCAACCTCAGTGTCCCCTATCTCATCTCACCCGCAGGCACGATTGACGTTCACTCCCCCGTCGCTCCCACGTTGAGGGTGGAAGACGGGGTGGTGGTCCTCTTCACGCCCGCCACGGGCATCAACGTGGGCTACTCGTCGTCCACCCGAGGTCGCCTGGAGGTGGTGGGCACCACGGACGGCGTGCGTTTCACCAGCGCGGCCTCCATTCCCAGCCCCGGTGATTGGAACGGACTCCAGCTCCTCGACGGGTCGGAAGGCTCGAGCCTGGTGGGTTTGACGGTGGAATACGCTGGCGCCAACAACTACGGCGGCATCTACGTGACCTACACCGACGTCACGCTGGATGCCTGCACGGTCCAACACAACTCCAACCACGGTCTGTTCGCCTACGCATCCAGCGTGTCCGTCGTCGGGTCCACCTTCGCCGACAATTCCGCGGCGGGCCTGCGCCTGGAGGGAGGCTCCGTGCTGGCGCAGTTTGGCGGGAGTACCGTCGCGGGAAATGGTGGCCACGCCATGGTCATCAGCCCGCAGGACGTGGGCGCGCTGGATGCCACGAGCACATTCTCGGGCAATGCGCTGGACGGTGTTGCCATCACCAGCGGAGTCATTGGCGTCGACGCCACCTGGCACAACCTTGGAGCTCCGTACGTTGTGCAGGGAACCATCTACGTGGGCAGCACGGCGCAACCCACGTTGACCGTGGAAGACGGCGTGCAGGTGCGTTTCAATCCTGGAACCGGGCTGACCGTGGGCCAGGGCCGGCTCCAGGTGGACGGCACCAACACCGGCGTGCTGTTCACCAGCGCCTCATCCGTCCCCGACGTGGGCGACTGGCAGGGACTGATCCTGTACCCCGACGACCTGGGCTCCGTGCTGCAGGGATTGACCGTGGAGTACGGCGGCAGCAACGGGTACAGCAACATCTACGTCGTGGGCGGACCGTCCACACCCAGGTTGCTCCTGGACAACGTCACGTCCCGGTACTCGTCGAGGGCGGGGCTCTCCGTCTCCGGGCGTGTGGTGCGCGTTTCCAACTCCGCGTTCGAGACCAACCAGGACGAAGGTGTGTACCTCTCCAGCACCGCGGCGCTGGACAGCAACGCCGGTCCATCCTTCGTCGGCAACGTGCTGACGGGAAACGGCGGTGCGGCCATCCGGCTGGGCGCGGATTCCGTTATCCAATTGGACAGCAGCTCGTCTTTCGCGGGCAATGGTGGGTCCGTTGTCATTGCCGGCGGAACGGCGGGTGAGAGCGGAACGTGGCAAGCGCTGGACGCGCCCTACGTCGTCGTCGCGAGCATCTACGTCGGCGGCGCGGCCGCTCCAACCATCACCATCCAGGACGGCGCCGAATTGTACTTCTCCAGCAACACCTCGCTCGACGTGGGCAATTACGCCGGAGACGGCAGGCTCATGGTCAACGGCGAAACCACGGGAGTGTTGTTCTCGTCGGCTTCCGCCACTCCCACCGCAGGCGACTGGGGCGGGCTCTACGTTGGTGACCACGACCAGGGCAGCCAACTCCGCGGTTTGACCGTGGAGTACGGCGGGAACAATGGGTACGGCAACATCATGGTCTACCTGGCGGATGTCACCCTGCAGGGCGTCACGTCGCGATACAGCTCCGCCAACGGCATCTCCCTGTTAGCCTCCACGGCAACCATCTCCGGGACGGAATGCTCCAACAACAATGACGACGGCGTGTACGTCCACTCGGACGCTTCGCTCGCCGACGGCACCGGACCTACATTCACCAACAACACGCTGACGGGAAACCAGAGACCCATCTCGCTGCCCGCGGATTCCGTGGCCGAGCTGGACCCGTCATCCATCTTCACCGGCAACACCCGCGACGAGGTGCGCGTCCTGGGCAGTGGACTGGTTTCACGTTCCGCCACGTGGCAACGCCTGGACGCGCCGTACCGCGCCGCCCTCAGCCTCGACGTGCAGGGGAACGCAGCCCCCATCCTCACCATCAACCCGGGGGTGACCATCCTCTTTGATGCCGGGTACGGGATCGTCGTGGGCGCAGGTGCTCCCGGTGGCCTGCTCGCGCTGGGTACCGCCACGGAGCCCATCCGCTTCACGTCCAGCAGCGCGAGCCCCCAGCCTGGTGACTGGAGTGGCGTCTACCTTGCCCCCAACTGCGTCGACGCCCAGGCGCAGATTGGCAACGCCGTCATCGACCACGCGGGCAGCAACACCTTGGGCGCGCTGACAGTCTCCGGGTGCGACGGAGCGATCCAGGCGTCCACGATTCGCTCCTCGTCGTCATGTGGCATCTACCAGGACACGTCACCCGGGTTCTCCATTGGCCCCGACATGACGTACGTGGGCAATGCCAACGGCAACGTCTGCGTCAATTGATTCCTCCGCCAGCGCCCAGACCGCCGGGAGCGTGACAGATGTGCTTAGGTGATGCTTAGCTGCGAAACGGGAGTTCACGAATGCCGGCGACAGACAACCTCCAAGCGCAGGTAGCCCTCGCACTGCTCCGCGCCCATGCGCCGGGAGCCAGGGTCCGCATGACGGTGCGGCGCGGAGGTGTCGAGGTGGAGGTCTTCTCCGTCGACGGCGCTGCGGGAGCGGTCCAACGCCATGCGGAGGACGGCCCCGACGGGTCGCGTGCGGTGCTGGAGGTGGAATCCGCCGCGAGCATTCCCGGGGACATCCTGGCGCTGGTGGCGCGAGCGGCGCTGGAGCTGACCGGGCGCCCTCCCGACGACAACCGGAAGCACGAGGCGGACCTTTTGCTCGCGCGGCTGGTGGAGACCAGCCAGGACGCCTTCCTGGTTTCCATCCACGGATTGCACAAGCTGGTCAACCGCGCGTACCTGCGCATGTTCGGCTTTGAGTCGGAGCAGGAGGTGCTGGGCACGCCGCTGTTTGAACGTATTGCCCCGGAGCACCGCGCCCAGGTGCGTCAGGCCATGGAGCAACGGACCCGCGGGGAGGAGGTCTCCGGCATCTACGAAATGCGGGGCATTCGCAAGGACGGCACCTCCATTGACGTGGATGTGCGCACCTCCGTCTATGTCTCCAACGGGCAGCTCCACACGCTGGCAATCCTGCGCGACATGACGGAACGACGTCGGCTGGAGGCGCTGACGCGGCAGGCCCAGAAGATGGAGGCCATTGGTCGCCTGGCTGGCAGCGTGGCGCATGACTTCAACAACATCCTCGGCGTCCTCATGGCCCTGGGCTCCACCACGCTGGAGCAGCTCACGCCCGGCACCCAGGCGCACCAGGAAGTGACGGAGATGGTGCAGTGCGCGCGTCGCGCCGCGGAGATCAGCGCACGGCTGCTGACCATCAGTCGCAAGCAGGTGGTGACGCCGCGACTGCTGGACCTCCACGACGTCCTGAGGGCCTTCCGCCCGTCGCTGGAGCAGGCGTTGGGCGAGCGCTGCACGTTGAGCCTGGAGCTGGCGCCCGCACCGGCGTGGGTTCGCGCGGACCCCTCACAACTGGAACAGCTCTTTCTCACGCTGGTGACGAATGCACGCGACGCCATGCCCCCTGGCGGTCCCGTCACCATTGCCACGGTCGCGGATGACGACGGGGCGGGCCCCAGCGGCAAGTGGGCCGCCGTGCGGGTCACCGACACCGGCGTGGGCATGGACGAGTCGACCCTCGCGCGATTGTTCGAACCGTTCTTCACCACCAAGCAGCACGGCACGGGGCTGGGACTGTGCACCGCGCACGCGGTGATGGAGGAATGTGGTGGGCACATCAGGGCGGAGAGCGTCGTGGGACGCGGCACCACGTTCACCATGCATTTCCCGCGCGTGGTGGCGGAGGACGCCGTGGCTTCTCCCAGCGCCTCCGGGGGGACGCGAGCCAACGTGGGCGCGGTGGTCCTTTTGGCGGAGGACCATGTGTGTCCGGATAGCAGAGGCCATGGAACTCTAACAATAACGCGCACATAGTCCGTTCGAGACCACGCCACTGCTGAATGAAGCGCGCATGGTCTCGTCGGAGGTGAAGGAACTAAAACTTT
>JBFMGU010000214.1:0-17829 GCA_040752415.1 Myxococcota bacterium | reverse complement strand
CGAGAGCGTCCCGGGCAGGCCACGCAGCACATCCAACGCCTTCTCCTCCGCCTCGCGCGCCATCTTCACCAGGTTCCCGGCGGCCACCTTCCCGGTCACGGCCTGCCGGATGACGTCGGACAGCGCCATGCACGCGCACAGCGTGACGGGATCGCGCGTCGTGGAGCGGAGCAGCAACGCGGCGCGAGGCAGCTCCACCTTGATGGCGCCAAGCAGCGCGGCGGCGGTGAGCAGGGATGCGTCGGCGGTCTCACTGGCGCAGGAGAGGGCGGGGCGCGCTTCCGCGTACGCGCGAACGGCGCCTTGCAGTGGCGTCGCTGGACCCAGCAGGGCGCCCATGGGCGTCCGCGCATTCCACGGGAAGGCGAGGGAGCACGTGCGGCGCAGGGCGTCGACGACGAGCGCTTCTCCGTCATCAGGACCCAACAGCGCGGATTCCACCAGGGCCAGCGCACGCATGGTGGCGGCGGAGGGCGTGCCGGAATGCGCCTCCCGCATCGGGTCATTCTCAGACGAGGGCGGGCTCATCCACGTGACATTGGCATCCACACCGGCAACGCGGTCGCGTGCCGTGGGCGCGGTGGTTCCGTCGACAACACGTCCCAGCGCATCACCCAGCACCGAAGCCACGATGACCGCGCTACCACCCGACGCTTTCGCCAGCAGCTGACTCACTGCACCACCACCGTCCCTTTGCCCAGCGCCTGCTCGGCCAGCTGGATGAACTCGTCACCAGGGGAGACCTTGAGTGTGTCCTTGGCGTCAATCACCACGGAGCTGTGCCCGTCGACGGTGAGCACCATGCGCAGGAAGCACGGACCGGGATTGGCGGTGGCCAGCTCCAGCAGCTTCTTGAGGCGCGGCTCCGCGTTGGCGGCATCCATGGTCACCAGCACCCGACGTGACTGCGCGGCGCGAATGTCGTTGAGGCTCTTGATGTCCTCCGCGCGCATCTTGACCACGGGCTCCTGGCCCTCTTCCGCGGCCTCCTCGACGAGAACGCGGCCCTTCACGTACAGCGGCTCGTCGCCCTTCAACAGGTTCTCCACCTGGCCGTAGACCTTGGAGAAGACCAGCACCTCCACCTGCCCGGAGAGATCCTCGATGGTCACCGCGCCCCAGCGACCGCTGCCGTCCTTCATCGGCCGCTCACGCAGCGCCGCCACAACGCCCGCAATGCCCACTTCCGCCATGTGACCGCGGTCGGCGAGCGAGCCCGTGGGGGTCACGCCAAGACGCGTCACGTCCTGCTGATAACGCCACAGCGGGTGACCGGTGAGATAGAAGCCAATGGCCTCCTTCTCGAACTCCAGGCGCTGTTTCTCCAGCCACTCCGGCACGTCGGGATACTGCTCCGCGCCCAGGTTGGTGGGGGAGGACATGGCGCCAAAGAGGCCAAACTGACCCACGGCGGCGTCGCGTTGCGCGCTGGCCGCAGCGTCGACGGCGCGGTCCAACGCCTGGAACAACACGTTGCGCGGCTTGGCAAACGCGTCCATGGCGCCGCTCTTGATGAGCACTTCCAGGCCCTTCTTGTTCAGCTTCTGCAGCGAGACGCGCTCGCAGAACTCGAAGATGCTCTTGAACTTCCCGCCCTTGTTGCGCGCTTCCAGGATGGCGTCGAGCGCGGCGTCACCCATGCCCTTGATGGCGCCGAGACCGAAGCGGATGGACGGCGGGTTCCCGTAGATGACGCTGAAGTCCTTCTGCCCCTCGTTCACGCACGGCGGCAGCACCTTCATGCCCATGCTGCGCGCTTCCGCGATGTACTTCACCACGTTCTCGGTGCTGCCCATTTCCGTGGTGAGCAGCGCCGCCATGAACTCCAGCGGGTAGTACGCCTTGAGGTACGCGGTCTGGTACGTGACCACCGCGTACGCGGCCGAGTGGCTCTTGTTGAAGCCGTACCCCGCGAACTTCTCGACGAGGTCGAAGATCTCTCCGGCCCGCGCCGGGTCGACGCCACGCTCCTTGGCGCCGTCCACGAACTTGGACCGCTGCTTGTCCATCTCCTCCTTCTTCTTCTTGCCCATGGCGCGACGCAGCAGGTCGGCGCCGCCCAGCGTGTAGCCGCTGAGCACCTGGGCAATCTGCATGACCTGCTCCTGGTACACGATGGTGCCGTACGTGGGCTTCAGCACCTCCTCGAGGAGCGGGTGGGGATATTCCACCTGCGTGCGGCCATGCTTGCGGTTGACGAAGTCGTCGATCATGCCCGCTTCAATGGGGCCGGGACGGTACAGCGCCACCGCGGCGATGATGTCTTCAAAGCGGTCGGGCTTGAGCCGCTTCATCAGGTCCTGGAAACCGCTGGATTCCAGCTGGAACACCCCCAGCGTGTTTCCGCTTGCCATCAGCTGGTAGGCCTTGGGGTCCGCCAGGTCGAGCAGCGCAGCGACGAGATTGGGGATGTCTCCCGTGCTTCCCTTGGCATGCGGATGGGACGCGCGCGCCTTGTCCTTCTCGTCGGCCGGGAGCTTGTTCTCGTTGGCAATGCGCGCGTTGACCAGTTTCTCGGCGTGGTCAATGACGTCGAGGGTCTTGAGGCCCAGGAAGTCGAACTTCACCAGCCCGACGTCAGCCACCTTGTCCATGTTGTACTGCGTGACCTGCTCACCGTTGGCGCCCTTGAACAGCGGAGTGTAGTGCTCCAGCGGCTTCTCCCCGATGACGACGCCACCGGCGTGGATGCCCGCCTGCCGGTACAGACCCTCGAGCACGCGCGCGGTCTCGATGATGTCCTTGAAGACGGGCTTCTCCTTTTGCATCTCCGTCAGCTTGGGCTCCAGCTCCAGCGCCTGCTCCAACGTGACCTTCTTGCCGTTCACCATGCCGGGAATGAGCTTGGTGATCTCGTTGACCTCGGCAAACTGGACGCCCAACACGCGCGCCACGTCCTTGATGACGCTCTTGGCGTTCAGCGCGGCGTAGGTGGCAATCTGGCCCACGCGCTCCTGGCCGTACTTGTTGGTGACGTACTCAATGACGTCCTGCCGACGGGCCTGACAGAAGTCCACGTCGAAGTCCGGCATGCTCACGCGCTCGGGGTTGAGGAACCGCTCGAAGAGCAGCGCGTAGGGGAGGGGGTCCAGGTCGGTGATGCGCAGGCAGTACGCCACCAGGGACCCTGCGCCGGAGCCACGGCCCGGACCCACGGGGATACCGCTGCGCTTGGACCAGTTGATGAAGTCCTGGACGATGAGGAAGTAACCGCTGAACCCCATCTTGATGATGACGCCCAGCTCGGCCTCGAGGCGCTTGCGGTACTCGTCGTGGTCGACCTTGTAGCGCATCTCCTTGAAGCGGCTCTCCAGGCCCTCCGTGGCAAGGTGGCGGAGGTAGTCGCTCTCGTCCTTGTAGTCGGCGGGGAACGGGAACGGCGGCAGGTAGCTCTTGCCCAGGTCCAGCTTGACGTTGCAGCGCGCAGCGACGGCAAGCGCGTTCTCGTACGCCACCTGGTAGTCGGTCTTCAGCAGCTCGAACATCTCGTCGCCGCTGCGGACGTAGAAGGCGTCGGTCTCGTGCTTGTGGCGCTTGGGGTCGTCAAAGGCCTTGCCCTGACGGATGCACATCAGGATGTCCTGCGCACGGGCGTCCTTTTTGTCGACGTAGTGGCAGTCATTGGTGGCAATGAGGCCCACGTCCAGGTCCTTGGCCATCTGCGCCAGGTCGGCGTTGACCTTGTTCTGCATCTCCACGCCGTTGGGCTGCACCTCCAGGAAGAAGTTGTCCTTGCCAAAGATGTCCCGGTACTCGCGCGCGGCCTGGATGGCCTCATCCTTGAGACCCTTGGCGCACTTCTTCCCCACCTCGCCACCCAGGCACGCCGTGAGCGCAATGATGCCCTCGTGGTGGTCCTTGAGGAGCTGCTTGTCGACGCGCGGGTCGTAATAGAACCCCTCGGTGTAGCCCTTGGTGACCAGCTTCTTGAGGTTGGCGTAGCCAATGTCGTTCTCGGCCAGCAGCACCAGGTGGGAGCTGTCGCGCTGGGTCTTCTCCATGCGGCCCTTGGTGGCGACGTAGACCTCGCACCCCAGGATGGGCTTGATGCCCGCGTCCTTGGCCTGCTTGTAGAAATCCACCGCGCCGAACATGTTGCCGTGGTCGGTGACGGCGACGCTGGTCATCCCCAGCTTCTTCACCTGGCTGACAAGGTCCTTGATGCGGATGGCGCCATCCAGGAAGGAGTACTGGGTGTGCAGGTGGAGATGCGCGAAGTCCTGGGCCATGGATCCTCCGCTGGCAGACGAGCGGAGCGCCCATGTACCTGAGCCGGGAACCGGTGGAAACGGGTTCCGTGGCGGCGCGGATCGCTCGTCGACACTCGGCCCGGCGCGGGGTTGTCAACCCTGATCGCGGACTTGTGCGACACCGTCTCGACCCTGATGGGGCGCCCCGTTACGCTGAGGCATCCTGGAGCTGTGCATGGTTGCCCTCCCCGAGAACACCCGAGAGCTGCCGCCCGAGGTGGTTGCCCTCCTGCCGGAACAGGGTCACTGGTCCGAACGGGACTACCTCTGGCTGACGAGCCGCACCAATCGCCTCGTCGAGCTGGTGGACGGCCGCATTGAAGTGCTTCACCCACCAACGGACCGCCACCAGGCCGTCCTGCAAGCAGTTTTTGTTCTGCTGAGGGACTTCGTGCGAGCCCGCGGCGGCGTGGCGCGTTTCTCTCCCCTGCGGGTGCGGACCGTGCCTGGTCATGTGCGCGAGCCCGACGTCGTCATGCTCTTCTCAAGCGCGGATCCACGGCGCCACGACGAGTGTTGGGACGGGGCCGACCTCGTCGTGGAGGTGGTGGGTGCGGACGATCCCAAGCGAGACACTGTGGAGAAGCGGGAGGAGTACGCTCGGGCAGGCTTTTGCGAGTACTGGGTGGTGAACCCGCTCACGGAGTCCGTCACCGTCCTTCGGCTGGAAGGGGGTAGCTACATGGAGCATGGGTGTTTCCGCAGGGGTCAGCAGGCGAGCTCGCCTTCCATGGCGGGGTTCGCCGCCTCCGTCGACGCCATCCTCGACGCCCCCTGACCCTCTTCACCGCCCCACGCACGCCCAAGCCCACGTTTCCATTGGCGGGCGCCCTGCCGGACCCGTACACTGCGCGTTCCGGAAGGCCGCATGAATCCCCGTCCCCCCGCCCAGCCCCCGTCCAAGCATGACATGCTCATGTCCCTCCTCGACGAGGGCATGACCATGTTGCACCTGGACGCGCGCACCCCCGGCGTGGACGTCCCGGAATCCCTGCGCGGGGACCCGCACCTGAGGCTCAACCTCTCGCGCCGGTTCGGTCGTCCGCTGGAGGTCAAGGATGACCGCGTGGAGGCGGTGCTGACGTTCTCCGGTCGCGCGTACCGGTGCGTGGTGCCGTTCACGTCGGTGTTTGGGATGAGCAGCCACGGGACGGGCAAGACGCTGATGTGGCCGGAGGACATCCCCGCGGAGGTGCTGGCGGAATTGGAGCGGAACATCTCCCAGCCACCGGCGCCCCGTCCCAAGGCCCAGGAACCCCGTCCCGCCAAGCGCCTCCTGCGCCTGGCTCCGCCGCCCCCCGACGAGGAGCCCGCGGAGGTCGGAAAGGCGGAGGATTCCCCCAGTGAAGCCTCGCCCCCGGTTGAGCCCCCGCCCACCCCCACGCCGCCGCGTCGCGGGCACCTCCGCCTCGTGAAATAGGGCGGTTCCACTTTCCGCACGCACACTCCTTTGGCAGGATGCGCGGCCTCCACGGAAGTTCGCGGGGTTTGCCGTGCTCAAACAGCTCTGCATCAAGGACTTTGCCATCATTGACCGGCTGGACCTGGATCTCGCTCCGGGAATGACGGCCATCACCGGTGAGACCGGCGCCGGCAAGAGCATCCTCATCGGCGCGCTCAACCTGGTGCTCGGTGGTCGCGCCGTCACCGACGTCATCCGCAACGGCTCCGACACCGCCGAGGTCAGCGCCACCGTGCAGGTGGGCGAGGGCGAGATCTACGAGCGCGTGATCGGCCGGCTGAAGGAGCAGGACATCACCGTCGAGGACGGGGAGATCCTCATCCGCCGCATCATCAGCCGCTCCGGCCGCAACAAGATCTACGTCAACGGCACCCTGGTCACCGCCGCGGTGCTGGCGCAGCTCACCGAGGGTCTCGTCGACATCACCGGCCAGCATGAGCACGTGTGGCTCCTCCAGACGGACACGCAGCAGGACCTCCTGGACAGCTTTGGCGGCCTGCAGGCCCTCCGGCACGAGGTGCAGACGCAGTTCGAGAAGACGCGCGAGATCCACGAGGAGCTGCGTCGCCTCAAGCAGGGTGAGCAGGAGCTGATTGCACGGGAGGACTACCTGCGCTTCGTCGTCAAGGAGCTGAAGGATCTTTCCGCGCAGCCGGGCGAGGAGCAGAAGCTGCTGGGCGACCGCAAGAAGCTGGCGAACGCGGAGCGCCTGCGCGTTGCCGCCGCGCACGCCGAGGAGTCGCTCTACAGCGGGGAGCACGCCGCGGTGGAGATCGTGGGCGCGGTGAAGGACAGCCTCAACCAGCTCTCCGACGCCGACGAGACCATCGCCCCGCTGGCCCGCTCGCTCGCCGACGCGCAGGCCATCATCGAGGACGTCAGCCGCTCGCTGCAGAAGTTCGGCGCGCGTTTGAACGTGGACCCCGAGAAGCTCAGCAATGTGGAGGAGCGCCTGGAGAGCCTGCGGAGGATTGCGCGCAAGCACGGCTGTCTCCCCGACGCGCTGCCGGGCAAGGCCGCGGACCTGGAGAAGGAGCTCTCCTCCATCACCCACCGCGACGAGCGCACCAAGCAACTGGACAAGGACCTGGCCGCCGCCAAGAAGCGACTGGCCGAGCTGTGCGTGGACCTCAGCGAGAAGCGCAAGAAGGTGGGCATCCGCCTCGCGCATGCCGCGCTCGAGGAGCTTTCCACCCTTGGGATGGAGCGTGCGTCGCTGCAGATTGCCGTGGAGCCGCTGCCCACGCGCGGTGAGGCCGGCGACCTGTTCCTGGAGATGCCGGAAGGTCCACCTCGTCGGGTGGGCGCGCGTGGCGTGGACCGTGTGGAGTTCCGCATTGCTCCCAACCCCGGCGAGGACATGAAGCCGCTTGCCAAGATTGCCAGCGGTGGTGAGCTCAGCCGTGTCCTCTTGGCGCTCAAGCGGGTGGTGGCGCAGAAGGACCCCGTGCCCGTCTACGTCTTTGACGAGGTCGATGCCGGCGTGGGTGGTGCCATGGGTGAGGCCATTGGCATCAAGATCCGCGGCGTGTCCGTGCTGCGCCAAGCGTTGTGCGTCACGCATCTCGCGCAGATTGCGGCGCAGGCGGATCACCATCTCGTCGTCGAGAAGCTCGTTGACGACGGGCGGACCATCAGCCGCGTGCGCAAGCTGGGACAGCAGGAGCGCGTGGAAGAGCTGGCCCGAATGCTGGGCGGCATCACCATCACCGACGCCACCCGAACCCACGCCAAGGACATGCTCCGCTACGCGCGAGGCGTGGCCGCGTGAGCGCTCCCGTCTTCCTGTGCGCGGACTCCGGGAGCACCCGTCTCGTCGTGGCGGCGGTGCGCGGCGACGAGGTCCACCAGGCAGAGAGCGAGAGCCAGGCGGCGCACGGCGTGGCCATCCTGGAGCTCGTCTCCCGCGTTTCCGCGGAGGCGGGCGTCAGCGAGGGCGGGTACGACGCGCTGGTGGTGGCGCTGGGGCCGGGGTCCTTCACCGGGCTGCGCACGTCGCTGTCCACGTTCAAGGGCCTGGCCATGGGCTGGGGCAAGCCGCTGATCGGCGTTCCCACCATGAACGCGCTCCTGCACAGCGCTGGTGCGTCGTCGGGGGAGCGCGTGGCGTGTTGCCTGGATGCGCGCAAGGGTGAGGTCTACGGCGCAATCTTCGAGCGGGCGAACGCCATTGGCGACGAGCGCGAGCTGGTCCCGCCCAGCGTGATGCCGCCTGCGGAATTCGCGAAGGTGGCCGCGCCGCACGCGCCCAAGGTCTGGGCTGGCGACGGGATGGCGCGCTTCCCCGAGCACTTCGGTGCGTTGGTGGCGCAGGGGAGGGTGGGTTGGCCGCACGCGCCACCGAAGATGTCCGCGCTGGCCGCGTGCGCGCTCCTCCGCTTCCCGCATGGCGACGACCTGGCGACGCTGGAACCCACCTACGTGCGACGCACCGCCGCGCAGCTCTGCCTGGGCGCCTGAGCACTTGCTGCGCGTCACGGGGTCCTTCACATCCGTTGTGGAGCCCTGGGACGTCGCGTCACCTCGGACGCGGCCGTGGAGTGTGGAGCGCACCATGACAACCTACGAGCATCAGCAGCCCGTCACCGGCGGTACCGAGCAGCACCAGATCAGCACGGACATGCAGCGCTGCATTGATGCCTGCGTGAACGCGCACGCGGTCTGCGTGGCGGCGGTGGAATACTGCCTGAAGGTGGGCGGCAAGCACGCCAACCCGGAACATATCCGCATGCTCCTGGACACCGCGGAGATGTGCGAGACCGCGGCGCACTTCATGCTGCGCGGCTCGCCGTTGCATACGCGCACGTGCGGGTTGACGTCGGAGGTGGCGGAGGAGTGCGCCAACAGCGTGGAGTCCCTGGACAGCGGTGATCCTCAGCTGCGCGCCGTGGCGGATGCCATCCGCGAATGCGTGGTGTCGTGTCGGGAGATGGCACGGGAAGAGCTGCACTGACATTCCCACCGGACCGGGGTCCTGAAAGCCGTTACATACGGGGCTGTCCACCCTCGTCGTGGAGCATCCCCATGAGCGCCCCGGGGACCTGCGCGGTCCCGCCCTTCCACCGGGTCCAGGCCTGGTCCCGGTTGTTCGCCTCGACGTGTCTGCTGGGCCTGTGGAGCTGCCAGTGCAGCGACGCGTCCATCACGCGGCTTCCGGTCACCGTGAAGGGCACCTTGTGTCATCCCGTCACTGGCGCGCCCGCCGCAGGCCAGACGCTGGTGGCGGAGAACGGTGCGCAGCAGTGGTCGCAAGACACCGGTGACGACGGAAACGCCCAGCTGCTCCGCGTGGAAGGCGGGGAGATCACCGTGCGCATCCTGCACCGCGCGCGCGTGGGCGGTGACCCGGTCCATGACTCCATCTTCCGTTACGCCACCCGCGACGGACAGACCGTCGACGTCGTGGATCCCGCGTGCCTCGTCTTCCCGCTTGCCGAGGGGACGGGTGGAATCCAGGGAACGTTCTGTCGTGGCTCCACGCCGCGCTACGCCACGCTGGCACTCTCCGACGGAACGCAGCGCATCACGGACACGGACACGTCGGGGCACTTCCTGTTCGCGGATGTCCCGCCCGGTGATCACCTCTTGCACCTGCGCAGCAGCGACTTCTCCCGCACGTACCCGATCTACGTGCAGTCCGGTCAGATCAGTCATCTGCAGGTGGGTTCCTGCACACCGCCCGACGAGAACACCGGCGTGATTGCCGGGCAGCTGTGCGCCACCAACGGCGCGGGCCCCTGGGCGCTGGCCACGGTGAGCGTGGAGCTGCCCAACGGCGACGTGCGTTCCGACCTCACGGACATAGACGGGCAGTTCCTGCTGGACGGCATCACCCCCGGCACCCACGACGTCATGGTGCGCGGCGGCGGGGAATCCATGGACCTGACGGCTACCGTGGCGTCGGGGGAGACCTCGTGGGTGCAGCCACAGGCAACGTGCGAGGCGCCCGACCCGACGGAAACCGGTCAGATCCGCGGTCAGCTCTGTGACCCGGTGACGCGCGGGTGGCTTGCCGGCGCGGTGGTGCACACGACGCAGGGCGCGGTGACCTTCCTGGATCACACCGACGAGCTGGGAATGTTCCACCTGGCGGGCCTGTCCCCCGGGGAGGTGGAGGTTCAGGTGGACCGCGCCGCGTACCATCACTCCTTCACGGTGCCGGTGACGGCGGGAGAGACGGTGCTGGTGGCGGACGGCGAGTGTGTTCCTCCGACGGGACAGTGCCTGACCGAGGAGCTGCCGGTGGAGCGCGCCATTCCGCTGCAGGTGATGCTCGTCGTCGACAAGAGCGGGTCCATGGCGGAGGACGGGTTGGATGGGAACAAGTGGGACAGCGCGGTACGGGGCGTGGTGGCGGTGACGCGCGACCTGCAGAACGAGGCGGCCTTTGGCCTGACGCTCTTCCCCGGCGGAGACTCCGCGCAGGGCCAATGCGACACCGGCCGCGTGGCGGTCCCGATGTCCCTGGCGAACGCACGTGCCATCGAGGAAGCGCTGGTCAGCTCGGTGCCCGGAGGTGGGACGCCAACGGCAAGCACCGTGCACGCGGTCCACCAGCACTTCGCGGACACCGGTCTGACGACGACCACCGTGGTGATCCTGGCCACCGACGGCGTGCCCAACTGCAATCACGGCCTGGATCCCTACTCGTGTCATTGTCCCGCGGAGGGGTGTGGAGGAGACGGCCGCCTGTGCATGGATGACGACGGAACGCTGGCCTCCATTGCCACGCTGGCGGAGTACGGTGTGCGCACGTTCGTGATCGGTCTTCCTGGCAGTGAGGATCCCAGCGACGTCTTGGGGCGAATGGCGCAAGCCGGCGGAACCAGTGCCTCCGCCGATGACGGCTACTACCGGCCGCAAAGCACGGAGGAGCTGGTGGAGGACATGGCGTCGATTGTGCGGCGCAACCACGCGTGCCGCTTCGAGCTGTCGTCGACGCCGAACGATCCGGGGCGGGTGCAGGTGCGCCTGGATGGCGTGGTGGTGCAGCGTGATCCTGCTCGTCGCTCGGGTTGGGATCTGCTCGGGGAGCGGGGGCTGGAGGTCTACGGGCCGCCGTGCCAGGAGCTGCGCGCGGGGACGGGTCATACGCTGGCGGTGGAGTACTGCGTGGACTGACGTTGCCAGGGTGGGCCCGCGTGGGTGACACCATGGGGCCATGGACACCCGTATTGCAGTGCTCCTGATGGGATTGACCACGAGCGCGTTGGCGGCGGAAGCGCAGATGCCCGCGGGCCCGTCGAACTACCAGTACGCCGCGGCGGCGGTGGACGCACCTCCCTCGGCCACACCGGCGCAGATCCTGGTGACGTGGCACGCGCTGATGGTGGAGCGGAATCTCTCTCCTGACGTCGTGGATCACCGCGAGCAGCTGGCCCTGGGCGACTGGCTCAACCGTCCCCACGTGTGCAACGGCCGGGTGCGTTACCACGTCGTCGTCGGGGTGGGGCGCGCACTGCGGGCGATTGTGGTGGCGGAGTGTTACGGGACCGCGGTGGGGCTGGAGCGCGCCGCGCTCGGCCTCGCCGAGGAGCTGGGCAAGCGCATCCAGTCCAAGGGCACCGCGGGCGCCATGCCGGTGCAGGAAGTCCCGCAGCGCATCTGGCAAGCCCGTCTCTGGCGCGGCAACACCACGCCGTCACTCAACAACGAGCCGCCCCCCGCCACGCCGCCCAAGTGACGACGTCACGGAAGTGACCTACTGCGCCACCGGGTGTGCCTGGAGCAGGTCCGTCGGCACCGCGTTCCCCGCTGCAATCTTGCGGTACTCCGCCACGGTCTTCCGCGCGCGACGCGTCTTCGTCGGGTCCGCCGGGTCCACGGCGTACAGGCCCATGCGGATCCCCATCCCGTGGTTCCACTCGTAGTTGTCCATGAGCGTCCACCAGAAGTACCCGCGCACATCCGCTCCGTCGCGAATGGCGCGCGCCAACAACGTGAGATGCTCGACGAGAAACCGCGTCCCCGACCCGTCATCATCCGGGTCCGCCTTGCCGTTCTCGGTGATGTACAGCGGAATCCCGTACTCCTTGGCCTTCATGGCCACCTCGTAGATCCCGCGCGCGTAGTCCGCGCCTTGCTCCACGTGCAGGGGATCAAACGCCGTGAGCGGGCTGAGCTCGGGGAACGCCGGCTGCCCGTCGCTGCTGCCCTGCACCACCACGCGCGTGTAGTAGTTGATGCCCAGGTAATCCATGCGCCCGGCCATGTCGTCGCGGTGCTCCGCCACGCCGTCGAGGTCCGGGTCGAAGTCGCCCTTCACGACGCCATTCAGGAACGCGGTGTTGTACAGGTAGTAGATGTCCTCGGCGGCCTGCACGTCGCCAGGGTTGTTCGGGTCCTTCGGCGCCGAGGGCGCCATGTTGTACACAATCCCCACCTGGCTCATCCGCCCGTCGCCATCCGCGTCGACGGAATCCGCGGCCTTCACGGCGTCGTACTGCCGCGCATGCGCAACCTGCATGTTGGCCATCACCTCGCGCGCCTCGCGCAGCTGGAAGCTCACCGCGGGCGGATTGGTGCGCGTCTCCGACGGGAAAACGTATCCCGCCAGCACCACCGCCAGCGGCTCGTTCTGCGTGGCCCAGAAGTCCACCTTGCTCCCGTACTCCTGCGCCACGAAGCCACTGAACTTCGCCAGCTCGTCGATGAACCCGGGCTCCAGCCAGCCGCGCGGGGAGCAGTTGTCGAAGTCCTGGTTGCAGCCCACGGCGTCGTGGATCCAGGTGGGGAGCGTGTAGTGGTTGATGGTGACCAGGGGCTGCAGCCCGGCCGCGCGCACGGCGTCCAGCACGCGGTGGTAGTACGCCAGGCCATCCGCGCTGGCCGCGGCCTTGAGCGCGTCGTAGCCGGAGATCCCGCGCGTGCTCGTCGGGAAGATGCGGCTCCACTCCAGGCCAAACCGGAACGCGGTGGACCCCAGCTCGTTCTTCGCTCGAGCCACGTCGTCAGCGTACGTCTCGTAGAAGCCCGGCCCCATGCTCACGTCGTGGCCTGCGAGGTGGTTGCCCTCCACCGCCCGCATCTCCGGGCTCATCACGAATGCGTACCAGTCGCTGTTGCGGTCCTCGCACTGCTCGGGCGCAACCGTGGGGCAGCCAGCCTCCACCTGGAACCCGGCCACCGAGCTTCCCCACCAGAAGCCCGCCGGGAAGGTGCCCTCGACAAACGGCTTGCCAGCGTCGGGCGTGGACGGCGAGGGAGGGCAGGCGCACAGGGCCAGGGGCAGGGCCAGGAAGCGGAAACGTCGCATGGGAGGTGGATGCCTGAGGTCAGGGCAGGGGCGCAAGCCACGGGGCACCTGCGCGCTGAGGGGCACTCTGGTAGCGGAGCGGGCCCCGACGGTCGCCGGACCCTCTTGGCACTCCTCACACACGCAAATTAGTCTGCGGGTCCTCCATGCGAGACGTCGCCCCCAAGCCTGAGCCCCTGGTCAATCCCAAAGTCCTCCAGGAAGTCCTGGCGCAATGTGAACGCGCCATCCTGGGCAAACGCTCCGTCCTTGAGGACGTGCTGGCGGCCATCCTGTCCGGCGGCCACGTGCTGCTGGAGGACGTGCCGGGCGTGGGCAAGACCACCTTGTGTCGCGCCATGGCGCACGTGCTGGGGTGTCAGTTCCGGCGCATCCAGTTCACCTCCGACCTGCTCCCCGCCGACGTCATTGGCGTGCAGGTCCTGGACACGCGCGAGGGGACGCTGCGCTTCCGTCCCGGCCCCATCTTCTCGCACCTGGTGCTCGCCGACGAGATCAACCGCGCCAGCCCCAAGACGCAGAGCGCGCTGCTGGAGGCCATGAGTGACCGGCAGGTCACCGTCGACGACGTGAGCCACAACCTCACCGCGCCGTTCATCGTCATGGCCACGCAGAACCCGGTGGAGCACCACGGCGCGTACCCGTTGCCGGAGAGCCAGCTGGACCGCTTCGCGCTGCGCCTGGAGATGGGCTACCCGGATCTTGCCGCGGAACGTGACCTGCTCTTGAGCGGCGTGGGCGCCACCACCGTCGACAAGCTGGCCCACCTGCTGGACCCCGCGCGCGTGGTGGTGCTGCAGGAGATGGTGTCCGCGGTGCGTGTGGACCCGTCGGTGGCGGAGTACCTGCTGGGCATCTGTCGTCGGACGCGTGAGCACCCGGCGGTGATGCTGGGATGCTCGCCGCGCGGCGCCACGTTGTACCTGCGCGTGGTGAAGGCGCGGGCGTTCCTGGCGGGTCGCAACTACGTGATTCCCGACGACGTGAAGTCGCTGGCGCAGAAGACCTTGCCTCACCGGCTCATGATGCGCGGTGGGCTGGAGGGTCGTGACGCCCGCGACGCGGCCAGCGCCGCCATCCAGGAGATCCTGGACACGCAGGAAGTGCCCGCCTGAGCGGGGAGGTGGCCGGCCGTGTCGGTGGGACGCCGAATCGAGGACGGAAGCGACCAGACGCGGACCGCGCGCCTGCTGCAGGGCCTGCGCGCCAGCGGTGTCATCCTGTGCATGGTCATCTCGTCGGCGATGTTGTGGCGCTGGGGCATCCCTCCGCGACTCAACGCGCAGGCCGGCGTGCACGGTTTCCTCTGGCTCGTCGCCACCGGCCTGTTCCTCGGCTACGCGCGACGTCGCTGGCGCGGTCGCCTGGGGGCGCTGGACCGCGTGGCGGAGCGGTTTGATCCCAACCGCAGGCTCAAGCTCACCACCGACGGACGCATCCTCATCGGCATCACGCTCGCCGTCGGTGCGGCGGCGGTGAACACGGGGAACAACTTCCTGTACCTCGTGCTGGGCCTGCTGCTGGCACTGGTGTCCGTCTCCGGCGTGCTCAGCGAGTTCGTGCTGCGCGACGTGCGCGTGCGCATGGAGCCCGGCGGTGAGCGTTTTGCGGGTCAGCCCGGCGTGCTGGCGTTCCACGTGTTCAACCAGAAGGCGCGCATGGCGTCGATGAGCGTGGAAGTGAATCCGCTGGTGGCCCAGCCCGGCGCCGGCCCGCGCGACGTTCCGCTCAAGGTCCCTGGCCGCTTCTTCATGCGCCTGCTTCCGTCGGGGCGGGAGCGCGCGGTGGTGCGGCTGGAGCTGGGCGCGCGTGGCGTGCACCGACTCGCGGGCTTCGAGGTGGCCACGAGCTATCCCTTCGGCTTCTTCCGCAAGTGGAAGCACGAGGTCCCCGAAGGCGACGAGCCCAGCGAGATCCTCGTCTTCCCCGCGCCCGCGCCGGTGCAGGGGGAGGTGCGTCGTATCACCGCGCTGATTGGTGAGCGTCCCAGCGGCGTCATCGGTCGTGGCGACGAGTATCACTCGCTCCGCAACCACCGCACCGGGGACGATCTCCGTCGGGTGGCGTGGAAGCGCAGCGCGCGCATGGGTCGCCTGCTGGTGCGTGAGGACGAGGAGCCGCGGGGCCGCGCCATGACGCTGGTGCTGACCGGTGGCATCGAGCATCCCAGCGAGACCGAGGTTGCGCTGTACGAACGCGCGGTCAGCGTGTGCACCGGTCTTGCACTGGAGCTGCTCCGTCGTGGCGACGAGGTGGGCCTGGTGGCGGGTACACGGGTTCTGCCGCCGCGGACCGGTGCGTTGGCGCGCGAGCTGATCCTGGACGCGCTGGCCCGCGTGAGCATCCATGAGCAGCCCGCGCCGCCGGCGCCGGAGTCGGAGCGTGGTGCGTTCATCCTCGTGGAAGGGCCCGGTCGCCTGCCGCCGCTCAAGCGTGTCGACGTGCGCGTGGGTGGTCAGGCGCCGCGGACGGTGCGGAGGGCGGCATGACGCTCGTCGGCGGACATGAGCTCGCCACGGCCGTGGCCACCACCGCGGCGCTCCTCGCCGTGCTCACCGGGGAGCAGATGAACCCGATCGCGTGGCTCACGCTGCTGTTCGTCCCGGCGGGCTGGGTCATGCAGTTGCGACGTGTCACGCTGCCCACCCTCGTCGGTGGTGTGCTGGCGTTGTCGGCGGTGGCGTTCGGTGTGCTCTTCACCGCGCGGGAAGGCCTTCCGTCCATTCTGCTGGGTGCCGGTTACGCGCTGTGCATGCTGGTCTGCGTGCGCCTGCTGAACCGCGTCACGCCCGCGCATGACCTGCAGCTCTACGCGCTGAGCCTCCTCCTCGTCCTCGACGCGGCCGCGCTCAACGTCTCCTGGGCCTACGCACCGTGCTTCCTCGCGTACACCGTGGCCATCGTGTGGGCGCTGACCACCCGCGAGCTGAAGCGCGCCGCGCAGTCCGACCACGAGGCGCGACTGGGCAAGGGCCAGGCCCCGCTGTGGCATGAGCGCGGGTTGTTGCGCGGGCGGTTCTTCGTCGCCACGGCGGCCATCGCCATCGTGGTGCTCCTGGCCACGTTGTCGTTGTTCGTGCTCTTCCCGCGCGTGGGCCTGGGCATGTTGCGCATGGCGCTGCAGCGGCGGACCAGCGGCTTTGCCACGTCGGTGACGTTGGGGACGGGCGGGCTCATCTCGCAGGACACCACGGTGGTGATGCGCATCCGCGCCCCCAACGGTGACGAGATGGACACCGGGCTGTACTTCCGCGGCGCGGCGTTTGACCGCTACGACGGCGCCAGCTGGTCCCGCTCGGAGTTCCGCACCGGTGAGCTGGGCTCGGAAGCCGCCATGATGCCGCGACCCACCGGCGACCGCACGCGCTACCGCGTCTCCCTCGAGCCGCTGCACGTGCCCTACCTGTTCACGGCGGGGAGCGTGGGGCGTGTCGTCGTGGAGCCGGGTCCGCGCGTGTTTGCGGCGCCACCGGTCCCCGCGCGTGACGGCATGGGTGACCTCCAGCTGCCCTCCGCCCCCGACGAGGTGGTCCACTATGAAGTGGAAGCCGACCTGGAGCCGCTGGCCACGCGTGAGCTGGTGGGGGCGGGGCTGGAGTACCCGGAAAGCGTGACGGAGAACTTCCTCTCGACGGAGGGCGTGCCCGGAGAGGTCCTGGCGCTGGCGCGACAGTGGGCCGGCACCCAGACCGACCCCGTGGCCAAGGTGGTGGCGATTGCCGCCGAGCTGCAGAAGTTCAAGTACACGCTGGAGGACCAGGGCGCGCCGTTCGGCGCCAATCCGCTGCTGCACTTCCTCACCGTCTCCCAGGCCGGGCACTGTGAGTACTTCGCCACCGCGCTGGCGGTGATGGCACGTGCCGTGGGCGTGCCCGCGCGCATGGTGGGCGGTTACCAGGGCGGCGCCCTCCACCCCACCGACGGGTACCTGGTGCTCCGTCAGAGCGACGCACACGCCTGGGTGGAAATCTACGTGCCCGACCGCGGTTGGGTCGGTGTCGACGCCACTCCCGCCGCCGCGCTCCTCCGACCCGGCCTCACGCTGGCCGCGTACCTCGCCGAGACGCTGCAGCGCCTGTGGGAGCAGTACGTCGTGGACTATGACCTGGGGCAGCAGATCAAGGCCGCGCAGACGGTGGCCAACACGCTGTCACGGTTGCGCAACTTCCAGGTCGGTGAGTCGGGCAACCTCTCCAACACCGCGCGACCCGTGCTCGGCGTCGTGGTGGCCACCGCGCTCCTGGCCGCGCTGTTGTGGCTCATGGTGCGGAGGGCCCGCGTCCGTCGTCACCCAGGGCACCGGCTGTACGCGGCGCTCGCGCAGACCGCGGAACGAGTGGCGGGGAAGGCGCCGCGCACGCTCACCGTGCGGGAATGGCTCTCGCACGCGCCGCGACCGCTCTCCGTCGAGGAGCTGCAGGCGTGGAACGCCGCGCGGGATGCGTATGAGTTGTGTCGGTTCGGGGGTTCGCCGCTGGATGCGCGCGAGGAGGCGCGGCTGATGGCGGCATTGGAGAACGTTGGGCGGCGCGGCGAGTCCTCGGAGGCCCGGCGCGCCGCCTGACCGCTCGACCTACTTCTTCGCCGCCTTCTTCTGGGCCTTCTGACGCTTGTCGCGACGCTTGAGGGACATCTTGCGCTGGTGGCGCCGGCGGTGGTGCTTGCTCTTGCTGCGGGCCATGTCGTTGCTCCGTCGGTGGGCCGCCACGTCGGCGGTCCGGTTGGGGGCGCGCAGACTCTCCTGAGGTGGGGTTCCCGTCAAGCCTGGCGCCGCCGGAGGCCCTCAGATGCCGAAGTCCAGCTCGGGCGGGCCCGCGGGCGCCGCCGCCGCGGATGACGCAGCTGCGGGCGCGCTGGGGGCC
>JBFMGU010000213.1:0-17917 GCA_040752415.1 Myxococcota bacterium | reverse complement strand
CGCGAAGGGGCGCACGGCGGTGATGAGCGTCTCGCCGCGGCTCTGGATGCTGGTGGGGGCGAAGGTCCACACGCCGGCACCAAAGCCGATGCCCGTCCACTTCTCCCGGTAGATTTCACCCATGCTCACGCCCATCCACAGGTCCGTGATCATGAGCTGGTTGGGGACGGTGGTGGACTGCGTGTAGCTGGAGATCCACTCCTTGTTGAGGTCCAGGCGCATGCGCGCCTTGAGGGACTTCCAGATGGTCAGCGACGGCTCGAGTCGGACCATGGTGTTCACGTAGGGCTGGCGCGCGTAGGAGTTCAGCATGAACGCGCCGGTGCCGAACGAGTTGTCCACGAGGACCATCATGCCCACGGGGAACTTGGCGGGCTTGGCCGACGGGAACTTGTCCGTGAGCACCTGGAGGAACGGCGTGAAGGGCTCCGCGGGCTCCGCCTCCTTGGGAGCGCCCTCCGCCCCCCCGGGCATCTCCGGCGTGGGGGTGGTGGGAACGCCCGGCTCCACGGGGTTGGGCGGGGTGGTCGGCTGATCCGCCGCGCTGCCCGCCTCCGCTTCAGAGGCCAGCGGCTGGGCCGCCTCCTCCGCGCGGGAGACCGCCGGGGCCAGCGCCAGCCCCGTCAGGGCAGCGACCACCGGCAGAAGGTTGCGTGTGACTCGCTTCATTCTCACCACTCCCGGGACCCCGTGTTCCGGCCCCCTGTTTCCCGCGGTTTGCCTTTGGGGCGGTTGGGGCCCACAGCAAGCCCCCTGCCACCCCCGCTGCCATCCACCGACTGGTTCCCTGCCCTGCTACGCCTTTGAGACCACTGCCGTTTTCCGCTCGGCCTGCCCTGGAACCGGAGGCGCGCTTTCCGTCGTGGGCCCGGACCGTTAACCGGCTAACGATCCGCGAAGGCGCCAGAACGCGGCTCCTCCAAGGCGGGCAGACGGGCGGCATGCTGCCGTTCCGCAGGGACAAGGGCGCGGCGTGTAGCACCTTGAAAGATTGGATCGCAACGGCCCCGGGACCGGGGGGCTGCGGCGAGGGCGCGGCCACGGGGATTGACGACGAGGTGCGTCACGGCCTGGGCGCGGGCGGAACCCGGTGGGGGCCAGGGGCTTCCTGAGGGCGCCGCGCAGCGACGGCGTGGGCGTAGGCCAGCCTAGAAGCCCAGCGGCGCGGGCTCTCCACCCGAGTACGCGCGGAACGCGTAGCCGGCACGGCCGCCACCGACGTCGCCGAAGTCCTGCAGGACGGAGAACTGCACGGGGCCTTCCATCAGGTGGTCAATCTTCACGAACAGGCTCCCGTCCTCCGTCAGCGAGGTCTCGACGCGGACCCGGTTGTTGCCGCTGTTCTCCGGGCAGCAGTCGGGGCCGTTGATGTTGTTGCGCCCCACGAACGCGTTGACGGCGCGGCGTGGATCCAGCTCCTGCCCGGGATGGGGCGTGAAGATCACCGCGAGGAAGCGCTGGTCCGGGACGTCCAGCATCTTCTCCCCGTGATCCTCGGGAAACACGTTGCCGAGGCAGTCCACGACGCACACGCCCTCGAAGGCACTGTCGGGGAACTGGTTGCACGGGGTTGTGGGCGGCACCAGGTCCGCGAAGGAGCACACCGGCGCGGCACTGCCCGACGTGGTGCAGGACAGCCCCAGCCACGCCGTAAACACCACGAAGCTGCGCGAAACGTTCCTCATCCACCACCTCCGTCCGGGCAACCTACGTCGACACACCAGGCAGGACAACATCCCCTGGTGGCCAGGTTGCATGCCTGCTGCAACGAGGCGCGCGCCCGGCGCGTTGCTGCGGGTGATGCTCACCTTTCCGCGTCGAGTCCGGCTCCGTGCTGCGCAGTCGGGCCTGGCCCTGATGACCATGGGCTCCAGCTGTATCAACCCGTGCGAGATGCTCGCCGAGAAGATCTGCTCCTGCCTGCCCACCGACGTGGAGCGACAGGCGTGCAGCCGTGAAGCCAAGCTGCAGGCGGGCCAACGTGACCTCGACAATCCGCAACGCATTGCGTGCCAGGGCTTCTACGCGCAGTGCGAATGTCGCGACCTGGAGGAGCAGCGTTGGGCGGAGTGCGGGCTAAGCCGCGAGTAACACCCATCAGGCCGGCGTCCGATGCAATCGTACCTCCGCTGGACTCCGCTGAGGGGCGGAGGTGCTCGTCATGATCCGTCGCAGGTTGGGTGTCCCGGTTGCCGTTGCCCTGCTCTCCATGCTGGTGGCCTGCCCGGAGCTGGTGTGCCAGGACAGCGTGTTCCTGCCGCCCGTTCCGCAGGCGTGTCGCACGGTGCAGGTGCCCAAGAAGATCGACGTGCAGCGCGCCGCGGACATCCTCTTCGTCATCGACAACTCCGGCTCCATGAGCGAGGAGCAGGAGAACCTGCGCAGGAATGCGTCGAGCATCTGCGAGAACGGTATGGATTGTGATCCCGCCAATGACTGCAACACCGCGCAGAAGGTGGCGGAGCTCAAGCGGTTCATGCTGGAGGGGGAAGGTCGGGGGCTGCCGCCGGAACAGTGGGAGGCGCAGCTGGGCGGAACGGGAAGGCAGTTCAAGGACACCCTGGATGACTGCGGCTTCATTGAGCGGCTCCTGCTGTTCGACAACGACTTCCAGATCGGCATCATCACCACCGACGACGGAGACGCGGACCTGGCGCTGGGCGCGGCCGCCTGCACCGCCCCCATTCCCAGCGGGCGCACCGAGGGCGTGCCGCAGCGGGGATGCCTGCAGGGCCGCCTGGGCGTGAACGAGCCGCGCATCATCCGTCCCACCGACGGAGACATTGCCTTCATTGCGCGCAAGTTCCGGGAGACCATCCAGAACATTGGCGTGTGCGGAAGTGGCGTGGAGGAAGGGCTGGACTCCGTCAAGAGCTTCCTGTCACCGGACATTCCCGCCGCCGCGACCAGCTGCGAAGCGGAGCGAAGCCAGTTCCTGCGACAGGCGCAGTGCCTCAAGGTCGACGGTGGGACGGCGTGCCAGGTGGGACCGGATGGGCAGCCGCGCATGGGGCCCACGCCCAAGCTGGTGACCATCGTGCTCTCCGACGAGGAGGACTGCACGCACTTCGACGCCGAAGGGGGCATCGAGTCCGCCCAGGGAGACGCCAACCGGTGCTACGCGGAACCGGAACAGCTGCGTCCCGTCGAGGAGTTCTCTGCGTTCCTCCGCGCGCTCAAACCCGAGCCGGGACTCGTGAGCGTGGCGGCCATCGTTGCCGGTACCAATGACGGCAATGGGACGTTCATCAGCGGGGGATGTCGCTGCAATGGTGATGCGGCCAACGCGCCACCGGTCACGGCCTGTCATCCGCCGCGGGGGAGCTCCGTGTTTCCGTCGGTGTGCGGCGCGCAGGAGCCCAATGAATTCTGCGGCTCCCTCCCCAACAGCGCCACCATGGAAACGCCGCCACCGCAGCAGTGCTGCACCGCCGATCCCGGCGACCGTTACGTCCAGTTCGCGCGCGCCATGGAACCGGGCAGCTTCCTCCTCGATTCCATCTGCAACCAGAGTTACGCCGACACCATGATCCGCATCGCCAACCTCATCAACGAGTCGGGCGTCATCCCGCTGGGGGAAAAACCGGCCAGCGCGCGCCAGTTCGTGGTGCAGATCAAGCGGAGTGACGACGGAGATTACGTGTCGGTGCCGCTGGCCGGTGCGCGGTCGGAGGGTTGGGACCGGGCGAGCGAGAAGTACCTGTCCTGCACCGGTTGCCCGTGCAAGGTGGACGGTTGTGACCCCAACGTCGAATGCGACGGATTCTCCCTCGTCGACGACTGCACGACGGTGAAGCTCCACGGCAGCTGGGTCCCGCCCGTTGGCGCGGAAGTGGTGGTCAGCTTCCTGGGCCAGAACCAGGCCGACGGGCCGAAATGCCAGGAGTGATCCCCCGCGCCGTGTGGCATGCTCCCCACCACGCATTCCGCCAACGGAGCGCCCATGACGTCCAAGGATCCCAAGGAAGAAGCCCTCGTTCCCGTCGACAACGCGCCCGGTGAAGGACCGGGGTGGCAGAAGCTGCAGGAGAGGTCCTACCAGGCTGGCAAGGCGGTCCGGGAAGTCGCACTCGACGGCGCGGCAGCAGCGGAAGTGGCGGGACAGAAGATCGCGCAGGCTGCCGACGTCGTCGGGGAGAAGGCGGGGGAGGCGGGTCGCGTGGCCATGGAGCACGCACGCGAGGGCGCGGAAGCACTGGCCCAGAAGATGGCCGCGGCGAAGGACCCGCTGCTCGAGAAAGGACGCGAGGCGGCCGACGCATTGGGGGAACGCGCGAAGGACCTGGCGCAGGATCTCTCGTCGGAGGCGGGAGAGCTGGCGAAGGAAGCGGCGGCGCAGACCGCAACGCTGGCGAAGAACGCCGCAGGTAGCGCCGCGGCGAAGATGAAGGACCTCTTTGCCCGACGGAAGGAGATTGCGCAGGACGCCAAGGATGCTGCCCGCGTCGTGGCGGAGAGGAGTCGAGAGGCGGGAGCTCGTCTGGGAGAAGCGGCAACCCACGCGGCGCAGCACGCATCCGAAGCGGCGCGAAGCGCGGCGGAGCTGGGCGCGGTGGTGGGGTCCCATGCCGCGGATGCAGCGCGGACAGCGGCGTCCGCAGGCGCAGTGGCGACGGAGAAAGGTGCCGAGCTGGCTCGCGCGGGCGCCACGCACGCGGCAGCCGCCGGGCAGTTCCTGGCCACCGACGGACTGGACGCCGCCCGCGCCGCCGCCCTCAAGAGCGCAGAGCTGGGAAGCGCCGCGCTCGACGGTGGGCGCGCCCTGGCGATGAAGACGGGTGAAGCCGCACAGGCCCTGGCGCAGTCAGAGACGACGCGGGCGCTCGTCGACAAAAGCGCGGCATTGGGAAGCGCGGCGGCGCAGGCGGGCGCGAAGGCGGGTGCCGCGTTGGCGGATCATGGTGGGTCGCTGGGGCACGTGATGGCCGAGGGTGCGCGCGACGCGGGACGATGGGCTGCGACGGATGGCCTGGAGAAGGGCAAGGCGCTGGCAGCGTCAGGCGCCGCCGTGACGTCGGAGCTGGCGGGCAAGGGTGCGGATGCCGCCGCGGTTCTCGCCGACAGGGGTGCGGATGCGGCCAAGGATCTCGCGGCGAAGAGCGCCGAAGCAGGTGCCCTTGCCGCCGACGCGGCGAAGGACCTGGCAGCGAAGGGCAAGGATGTGGCCGCGGGATTGGCGGGTGGCGCCAAGGCCTTCATCCGCGGCTTGAAGGGTGAATGACGCGCGGTCTCGTCGAGAACCGGCGGACTACAGCTCCACCTGGGCGCCCAACTCGATCACGCGATTGGGAGGAATGCCGAAGTACGCGTCCGCCCGTCGGGCATTGCGGGCCAGCCAGATGAACATGGCGGCACGCCAACGTGCCATGTGCGGCCGCTTCCCAATCCGGATGGTCTCCCGGCCCAGGAAGAACGTGCACTCCGGCGCGCGCAGCTCCAGTCCGTGCTCACGCGCGTGCAACAGCACGTCGGCGAGACGGGGATCCTCCATGAAGCCATAGCGGGCCACGATGCGGTCAAAGCCGTGCTCGAAGCGCGTGACGGTGACGCGCTCGTCCCCGGGCACCACGGGAACGTTCTCGGCGGTCTGGATGGTGAGAAGCACCACGCGCTCATGCAGCACGCGGTTGTGCTTGATGTTGTGGAGCAGCGCGAGCGGCACGCCTTCCGCGTTGCTGGTCATGTAGACCGCCGTTCCCGGCACCCGGATGGGCTTGCTCGTCGCCAGGTCCGCGAGGAAGACGTTCAACGGCATGGCCGCTTGTTGCAGACGGTCCGCCATGAGCTCACGGCCACGTCGCCACGTGGTCATCAGGATGTACGTGGCCGCGGCCAGCAGCACGGGGAGCCAACCACCATCATTGAGCTTGGTCAGGTTGGCCAAGAAGAACAGCGTGTCCGGCACCAGCAGCAGCGACACGATCACCAGCGCCACCAAGCCGTTCCAGCGCCAGACCAGCGTGGTGACGGAGAACATGAGCGCGGTGGTGATCACCATGGTGGTGGTCACCGCAATGCCGTAGGCGCTGGCCAGCCCGCTGGAGCTCTTGAACCCGAGCACCAGCCCGATCACGACGAGGAGCAGCGCCCAGTTCACGATGGGCACGTAGATCTGCCCGCTCTCCTCCGACGACGTGTGGATGATGGCAAGCCGCGGCAGGTAACCAAGCTGCACGGCCTGACGCGTCAGCGAGAACGCACCTGAGATCACCGCCTGCGACGCAATCACGGTGGCCCCGGTGGCCAGGAGCACCAATGGCGCGCGCGCCCACGAGGGTGCCAGCAGGAAGAACGGATTCTCGATGGCACCGGGCTCACGCAGCAGCAGCGCGCCCTGGCCCAGGTAGTTCAGCAGCAGTCCGGGCAGCGCCACGTAGAACCACGCCAGCCGGATGGGCCTGCGGCCAAAGTGGCCCATGTCCGCGTACAGCGCCTCTCCGCCAGTGACGACGAGAAACACCGAGCCGAGGACCGCCACGCCGGCCATACCATGCTCGGAGAAGAACATGACGGCATACGCGGGCGACAACGCATCCAGCACCGCGGGCTCCTGCACGATGTGCCAGATGCCCAACAGGCCCAGCGTTGCGAACCACACGAGCGTGTACGGGCCGAAGATGCCCGCCACCCTGGCGGTGCCCAGTCGCTGCACGCCAAACAGGACGACGAGCACGACGAGCGCGATAGGGATCACGTAGCTGTCGAAGAGCGGCGTGACGTAGTGCAGTCCTTCCACCGCCGAGAGCACGGAGATGGCGGGCGTGATGGCTCCGTCGCCGTAAAGGAGCGCCGCGCCAAAGATGCCAAAGGCGATGGTGAAGTAGCGCGCGAAGTAGCCTTGTCGTGCGCGCGTGATCAGGGCCATGAGCGCGAGGATGCCGCCTTCACCCTGGTTGTCGGCCCGCATCACCAGGCCCAGGTACTTGATCGAGATGACGACGATCAGGGACCAGGTGATCAGCGAGAGGATGCCCAGCACGTTCTCCGTGCTCGTGGCAACACCGTGCGGCGGCGTGAAGCATTCCCTGATCGCGTACAGGGGGCTCGTGCCGATGTCGCCGTACACCACACCGAGGGCGCCAATCGTCAGTCGAGCGAGGTTGCTGGAGATGCCTTGCTGTTGCTTGAAGTGATGTTCCGGAGGTTCATCCATGGGTGTTCTCCTTCCTTTGAAGGCGCCCCATTAGTCCTTTTCCCAGCGTGCGCAAGGTCTCGCGCGGCGGGCCTGAAAACGCGAACAATTACGGGCGTGTCGACGTCATTCTCCGCATGCTCCGGCACAAGACCAACCTGCATGCGCAACGTGGGCGTGGGCTTGACAATGGCGCGAAGCGTGAGCGCACCAGGACGCTAGAAAGGCAGCGGAGCCTCGAAGATGCAGCGCGCGCCCGTGTCCGGGTGATCGAACGCCAGGCGCCACGCGTGGAGCATGAGGCGCGGCGCGTCGTCGGGAGAACCGTAGAGGCGGTCTCCGGCAATGGGACAACCCAGCCCACGCGGGTGCGCGGCGTGCACGCGAAGCTGGTGTGTGCGCCCGGTCTCCGGCCGGAACTCCACGCGCGTCCGTCCGCTGTCACGGCGGAGCACGCGCCAGTGCGTGATGCCCATCTTGCCGTGGACCTCGTCGAGGATCTGGTAGGGCCGGTTGTCCAGGTCCACGCGGAAGGGAAGCTGGATGGTCCCGGAATCTTCGCGCACGTCACCGGCCAGCTCCGCCACGTAGGCCTTCTCCGTCGTGTGAGCCTCGAACTGACGCCGCAGCTCCCGGTGCGCCTCGACAGTGAGAGCCACCACCATGATGCCCGACGTGGGCTGATCCAGCCGGTGCACCAGGATGGAGCCGCGTGCGTGCGGAAACACCTGCGGCACCCGCGTCTGCACGGAGTCCACTTTGTCGTCGCCACGCCCGGGACAGGAGAGGAGGTCCGGGGGCTTGTCGATGATCGCGAAGGACGTTTCGTGGTGAAGCACGACGAGACTCATGGGCCGTCGGCTCCACACAAGAGGTATCCGAGGATGGGCTGGCACTTCCGCTCGCACGGCGCCTGCACCTCGCCGTGGGTGCGGCCGTTGACGGTGGGTCCCCACCACGCTTCCGCAATCGCCACGGGGCGGATGCCGGCGAGATTGGCGGCGTGCAGCAGCTTGGGAACCGCGCACTGCCCCGTCCCCGAGGGCATGCCCGCACCAACGAAGACCTCGCGCAGCGGCCGGCGCTCTCCGCGCGCGCTGGTCATGACCACGACGTCAAACATGGCGGCCATCAAGGTGGCGGACGCGTTCCGACGAGACTCTCGCAACGTGCGCACCTTCTCTTCCACCGCACGCACGGCATCCCGAGCCGATTCCACGCGGGCTCGCGCGGCCTCGCGCGCAGGCTTCCCTTCCCGCCACGCGGAGCGTTTCTGCCGTTCCCACTCCCACGCATCCACCTGGTCACGCCGCGCTTCGCGTTCTTCCGCCTGTTGCCGTCGACGCGCAACCGCCTCCTCGCGCACCGCCGCTTCCACTTCCGCCAGACGCTGCCGCGCCCCCTCGACGTCACACGCGCCCAACTCCAACTCAATGGCGGCAATGCGCGCGAGCGTCTCCGCCTCCAGCTGCGCGGTCAGCTCACGCTTCTCGACGGGAGGCACCCAACCCGGCCACTCCGCGCGACCGCCCAGGTCCCCGGAGAACGACGTCAGCACCTGCCCGCCCTGCCCCACCAGCACGCCCACCATCTTGCCGCGCGAGGCATCCAGGGCGGCCCGCACCTCGTCATTCGCGGTGTCATGCAGGCGGGTGAACAGCGCGTCCAGCGTCTGGAGCGCGAGCGCCACGTCGTTGTGCAGGAGGTGTTCGCGGCCGCAGCGTCGACAATGACCAGCGTACTGCGCGGCCGGCACGCCGCGGATGCGGGGCGGATTCACCAGGCTTTCACCCGCGGGGAGAATCATTCCGCCTTCGTCTCAGGTGCCCGCGGGCTTTTCCTCCACCGACCAGCGCACGCCGGTGGGACTGTCGCGGACGACCACGCCCTTGGTGCCCAGCTCGGCGCGGATGGCGTCGGAGGTGGCAAAGTCCTTGGCGGCCTTGGCGTCGGCGCGAGCCTGCAGTCGACCCTCCACCCACGCCGGGTCAATGCCCCGCTCATCGCACCGACGCTGGCGCAGCGCGTGGAGATACTGCTCCGGGTCCAGGTCGACGACGCCGAGCGTGTGCAGCACGCCGTGGGGCCCGGCCAGCTCCTCCCAGATCTGCTTGAGCAGCCGCACGCGCGTCTTCTGCGGCAGCTTCTTCCCCACCAGCTCCGCCTCCTTGGCGCCAACGAGCGCGTTGGAAGCACGCACCGCGTCGGCCACCACGCCCAGCGCGCGCGCGGTGTTGAAGTCATCATCCATGGCGACGTCAAATGAGTTGCCAATGCCCGCGGCCAGGCTCTCCACCTTGGAGAAGATCTCGCTGTACGCGGGACCGGGCTCGTCGGGACCGGCAGCAACCTCCGCCGCGCTACGCCGCGCCTCGTACAGCGCCTCCACGCGACGCTCCGCCTCGTCGAGCAGCACGTCGGAGAAGTTGATGGGGCTGCGGTAGTGGGTGCTGAGCAGGAAGTAGCGCAGCGCCTCCGGGCTGACCTTCTTGAGCACGTCGCGGATGGTGAAGAAGTTGCCCAGCGACTTGCTCATCTTCTCGTCGTCGACGTTCACGAAGCCGTTGTGCATCCAGTAGCGGGCCAGGGGCTTGCCGGTCAGCGCCTCGCTCTGGGCAATCTCGTTCTCGTGGTGCGGGAAGATGAGGTCGCGGCCACCGGCGTGGATGTCCACGGTGTCGCCCACGTGCTTGCGGCACATGGCGGAGCACTCGATGTGCCAGCCCGGCCGACCCTTGCCCCACGGGCTGTCCCACGAGGGCTCTCCGGGCTTGGCGCTCTTCCACAATGCAAAGTCCAGCGGGTCGCGCTTGCGCTCATCCACCTCGACGCGCGCGCCGGCCTGCAGCTCATCCAGGGAGCGCTTGGAGAGCTTGAGATAACCGGGGAACTTCTTGACGGCGTAATACACGTCGCGCGCGCCGCCCACGCCTTCCACCTCGTAGGCAATGCCCTTGTCGACGAGACCCTTCACGAACGTGATGATCTCCTCGATGTGCGTGGTGACACGCGGCTCTGCGTCCACGGGCTTCACCTTGAGGCGGCCCATGTCCTCGTAGAACGCGTCAATGAACTTGTTGGCCACCTCCACCGCGGGGACACCCAGCTCGTTGCCGCGCTTGATGATCTTGTCGTCGACGTCGGTGAAGTTGCGCACCACCTTCACGGTGTACCCACGACGACGCAGGTGCCGCACCACCACGTCAAAGGCCACGTACACGCGCGCGTGGCCCACGTGGGAATAGTCATAGGGGGTGACGCCGCAGACGTAGAGCGAGAGGTGGGTGGGCGGAGGCGGGAGCGGCTCCTTGTTGCCGGTGAGCGTGTTGAAGATCTGGACGGCCATGGCGCCTCCGCGGGGATGACTATTCAAGGTCAAAGGGATCGATGACGTGCCCCATCCGCTCGATCTTGGCGTGCAGGTAGCCGCGGTTGTGGGGCCCGGCGGCGGTGATGTGCGGCACCCGCTCGACGACACGGATACCGTCCGCCTCCAGCTTCTGCACCTTGTCGGGGTTGTTGGTCATCAGGCGCACGCTGGTGACGCCCAGGTCCTGCAGGATGGCGGCGGCGTGGTCGTAGCGACGGAGATCGTCGGCAAAGCCCAGGGCGCGGTTGGCATCCACGGTGTCGCGCCCCTGCGACTGCAGCGCGTAGGCGCGGATCTTGTTGCCCAGGCCAATGCCCCGACCCTCCTGGCGCAGGTAGAGCAGGATGCCGCGGCCTTCCTGGTTGATCTTCTCCAGCGCCAGCGCCAGCTGAGGGCCGCAGTCGCAGTGGAGGCTGCCGAAGACCTCGCCGGTGAGGCACTCGGAGTGGAGGCGGGTGAGGACGGCGTCACCGCTGACGTCGCCACGGATGAGGGCCACTTCCTCCGCGCCTTCCGCCGTGCGGTAGACCACGCAGCGGAACACGCCATGACGGGTGACCAGCGGGCTCTCGGCGTAGCGCTCTGGCCGCCGCGGTTCGGGCTCCAGCTTGCGGGTCTTGGCGGCGGCGGAACGGACCTTCTGACTCATCACACACCTGGGAGGGCCTCTCTACAACCAAGGCGGCCCAAAAGCACGCTCACCGGTGAATCCCGGTCAGGGCTCGCCCAGCGAGGAGACGCGGACCTGGATGAGCCATTCCACGTTGGCGGCGGTGCCTTTCTCCTGGGCGGGAACGCGTTGCACCACGCAGTCCGCCTGGGTCTTGAGCACGGCGGGCGCCTCCGCGCTGAGCGTGCGGAAATGCAGGCCGTCCCGACGGGTGGAATCCGCGGTCCCGACGAGCCGGATGGGCGGAGGCGCGGCCCAGCGCTCCGACGCGCTGAGCACCTCCACGGGGTAGCTGCTGGCGCAGGACCGCACGGTCTCCAGCAGGGCCTTGGTGGCCGCGCTGCGG
The DNA here is from genome assembly GCA_040752415.1 of Myxococcota bacterium. Taxonomy (GTDB): domain Bacteria; phylum Myxococcota; class JACRCW01; order JACRCW01; family JACRCW01; genus JBFMGU01. The sequence goes on along the minus strand of JBFMGU010000213.1, from coordinate 6,399 downwards.
ACCTCCGGCGCCAGGCTGTACTCGACGCGCTCCTGCACCAGCGCCACCTCCACGCGCTGCACGTTGGTGCCAGGAGGCTCCGTGCTCACCGAGCTCACGACGGAATAGGCCACCTTCACATCGACGCCGGGCGCTTCCTCGCTCAGCACCACGCGCGCCACGCAGCCCAGCAGCCCGTCGGTGAGCTCCGCGGGTTGACCGCCCACGGGCATGAGCGGCGCGGCAATGGCCTGCTGGCGCGTGTCCACCCGGATGACGACGTGGAAGTCGGTGCTGCGCGCGGTGTTGAGGTCCGGTTGCTGCACATGGAGGCAGAGCGTGAGCGCGCGGTCCAGTTTGGCGAGGTGGGTGGCCAGGCCGGGGGGCTCGTCGCCGGGGAAGTCCACGCGGAGGCGGCGCAGCTTGTAGATCCGCGGGTCGCTGGCGCGGCCCAACACGGTGCCACCGGCGGACGGTTGCACAGAGCCACCCTGCGCCACCGAGGACGAAGCCGGCGCCGCGGGCCGTAGCTCCTCCGACGACGACGAACACGTGCCGCCGTTCCCGTCCAACGCAGGGGCGCACCAGACCACCGCGCGCCAGCCCACCCGCGTCTCCTTGCCCCACGGTCTGCCCGGCTGGTCACCCAGCACGTCCTGGCGCGCGGTGACGTCGGCGGGGCACATCAGCTCCTTCACGGCGTCGTCGGGCCCTTGCAGGCGCAAGCCCACGGGCCGTGCCTCGCGGTCGAAATGCAGCACGGCCTCCACGGGTCGCTCGGTACTGCTGAAGGTGAGACGGCTGCACTGGAGCACCACCGCCACCGCCGCATCCCGCTGCTGCTGCGTCTCCGGCGTGTCGACGAGGTCACCGCCTTCCGCCGGAGCCTGCTGCTCTTTCCCGCCGGCTTGCGCGCCCTTGTCGGATGCGCAGGACAACGCCAGTGCCAGGAGCCACGCCGCGCGCTTCATCCGCCACCCGCCACGACGTCCACCGTCATGGAATACGTGTTGGTTCCGCCGTTGAAGCCGTACACCTGGATGCGGTGGTACCCCGCCTCGGTCGCGGTGTACTCCACGTGTTCGTCGTCGTCGGAGGACACGCCGAAGCCCACCGCGCTGTCGGGGTCGGAGGGCTTGTAGACCTTGAGGTCCAGGTCGTGTCCGGAGGAATAGGTGTAGCGCAGGTCCACCACGAGCTTGTCGCCGGTGGAGAGGCTCACGCGGTACCAGTCGGAATCCTCCGCGCACACCGCACGCGAGTACACGCTGTCTCCGTCCTGGGAGAGAGCGAGCGCGTTGGAGAACGTGTCGTCGTCGCGCGCTTCCAGGCCGCCGTCGACGTTGACGTCGCGCGCCAGCGCGGTGTCGGCCAGGTCATCCAGGCAGCCGCCGTCGGGAATCTCCACGGGCTCGGTCTCCACGCGCAGCGCGTACCCCGGCGCGTCCGCCCCGTTGTAGCGACGGACCTCCAGCGTGAAGCTCCCACCCGCCGGCAGGGTGCCCTCCACGTGCTCCTGCGTCGTCGTGCCAACGCTGCTGGCCAGGGTGCGCGTCTGACCGCTGTAGCCCATGCGCTCCATGAGACGCAGGTCCAGGTCGTTGCTGGCGTTGTCGAACAGGAGGTCCGCAATCACGCGGGAGGGGCCACGCACGTCGACGGTGACGAAGTCATTGTCGCCGGCGCAGGCCACGCCGTAGAGGAGCACGTTGCCGTCGGCCAGCGCGAGCGCGTCGGGGCGACGGGCGTCCCAGTAGGTGTCATCCTCCTCCGCGCCATCATCCACACACACGCGACCATCCCCCGGCGTCACGGCCATGGAGAGGCCGTAGGTGACGTTCGCATTGTTCGCGCCGGTGATGCGCACCAGGTACTCACCCTCCGGCACCGCGGAGACCGACGCGCTTCCCTGCCCGGAGCTGAGCAGCGTGCCGTTGGCGTCCTGCACCTCCACCGACAGGCTCGACGCATCCACCGTGGCGGTGAGGCTGTCGCCGGCGGCAAGACGCACGGAGAAGAAGTCGTCGTCACCGGGGCAGCGCACCGAAGGGTACGAGCCCGGGCCCACCGCCGTGGCGGAGGCGGCGCGGTCGTTCTCCTCGAGCGGATCGTCGCCGGGGCACGAGGCCATGCCGGTGGTGAGCGTGTAGGGGTTGGTGGAGCCGCTGAAGCCGTAGACGCGGATGATCACCGGGCCCGCGGGCACGTCGAGCTCGACCACTTCCTCGTCGGTGATGCCGGTGGAGGAGTCGAGACTCTCGTCGGTGGTGGAGAGGACCTGCAGGTCCAGGTCGCCCGCGTCGTGGGTGAAGGCGATGCGGACGCGGAGGATGCCCGCACTGGGAACGGTGAGCAGATAGCGGTCCTCGTCCTGCGCGCAGATGCGGGCGGTGAGAGAGGCGCCCAGCGTCAACGACGTGGCGTCCGCGGTGGTGTTGTTGGGCTCGGCGCCGCCGTCCTCGCACGGGTCCAGCGGCGGACCGCCCGCCGTGAGCGTGACGGTCAGGGTGTACGCGCGCTCGTCGCCAGCGGTAGCGCCCAGGACCACCAGCTCATACGCGCCGGCGGGCAGATCGGGCAGGTCGACGGTGCCACTCGCGGTGGCCAGCTCGCCTCCCGACGGGTCGAGCAGCTGCATGAGCAGGGAGCCGCCGCCCTCGCCCAACGTGATCGTCGCGGTGAGGCGGTCATGCTCCTGCAGCACCAGGCGATAGCGGTCGACGTCGCCAGCGCACACCGCGCCCAGCGTGGGAACACCGTCACCGGCAAGCTGCTGGGCCTGCGCGGAGGTGTTGTTGGGCTCGGCGTCGACCTGGCGACACGGCGGCGGTCCGTCGGAGACGCTGATGGCCACGGTGTACGGAACGCCCTCCGTCGACGACGTGGAGATGCGGATGTAGTAGCGCCCCGCCGTCAGTCCTTCGGTCTGCAGCGGATTGCCGGTTCCCACCTCGGCGGATTGGGCATCCAGCAGCGCCACGTTCACCGCCGCCCCGCCCTGCCCCGCCACCGCGATGCGCAAGCGCTGCCCCGACGCCACGTCCACCGCCAGGATGTCGACGTCCGCACCGCACAACGCGCCACCACGCGCGGTGCCATCCAGCGCCACCACGTCGGCGTCGGAGACGGTGTCATTGGGCTCACCGGCTTCCTGCGTGCATCCGCCCGTCGGCGCGAAGGTGGTGCGCAGCTGGTAGCCGGTGGGCGCGCTGCCCGTGCCGCTGACCTGCAGGTGGTACGTGCCGGCCTCAAGCCCGTCCCGCGCGACGAGGATTCCCGTGGGCGTGGCTTCCCCGGTGGCCAGCGGCGCACCACTGCCGTCCAACAGCTCCAGCATCGCTCCCGCCCGGTCATCATCCACGACGAGCAGCGCGGTGAAATCACCGGTCTCGCTCAAGGCCACCCGCATGACGTCGGGGTCGGCGGGACAGAGCTGTCCGCTGCGCGCGGAACCGGGCGCCAGGGCGCTGGCCTCGCCCACGGCGTCGTCGGGCTCGGAGCTGTCGTCGTCGCAGGGGACCTGGCACACGTGCGCGGAGGTGTTGCAGGTCACGCCGTCGTCGCAGTGGGTGTCGTTCACGCAATCCACGCACCGTCCCGTCTCGGTCAGGCAGTGGCGCGCGCCACAGTCCGCGTCGGACTCACAGCTTCCCGGCGGAGGACCGCACGTTCCGCGCTCGACGTCACAGCGCTTGCCGGCGGGGCAGTGTCCGTCGGTGAGGCAGACCACGCAGGTGCGCTTGTCGGTGTTGCAGCGCCCACCGGGGCACTCCTCGTCCAGCGAGCAGCCGCCCGCGGGACCACACACGCCGGAGGCGCCGCACACCTGGCCATCCTGGGGGCAGTCGTCGTCGGAGACACAGCCTTCACACGTGCCCACGGAGGCATTGCAGCGTCGGCCACCGCAGTCCGCGTCGGAGGTGCACAGGACCACGCACTCACCGCTGACGCAGGAGCGCCCCTCCGGGCACGCGGGCCCGCCGCCGCACTCCTCGTCGGGTTTCTCGGTGGGGCAGCCCGTCACCAGCGCCAGCACGCACACCACCGACGCCAGGACCGCGTTGCGTTGCAAGCTCATCTCCGCCCCCGTTCCGCCGCCGCCCGGATGAAGGCCTGGTACACCGCGCGAGGACGCGGATCCTCGTCGGTGGGGGCCAGCGTTTCCGGGTGCCACTGCACGCCCAGCGCAAAGCGCAGCCGTGGAATCTCCAGCGCTTCCACCAGACCGTCCTCGCTGATGCCGCTTCCCACGAGACCCGGCGCCAGGTCTCGCACCGCCTGGTGATGGCTGGTGTTCACCTTGATGACGTCCTGCTCGTAGATCCCGTGCATGCGCGTGCCCGGCGTGAGCGTGACGCTGTGCCCCGGGCGACGACGGTCATACTTCTGGCTGTGCGCCACCGCGGTGGGGCGCTCGTCGGGGAGGTCCTGCCACAGCGTGCCGCCCATCAGCACGTTCATGAGCTGCATGCCGCCGCACACGCCCAGCGTCGGGAGATCGCGCTCCCGGGCCAGCAGGAACAGCTCCTTCTCGAACTGCGTGCGCGAGGGCTTCAGCGTCCCCAGCTTGGGATGCGGACGCGCTCCGAACATGCGCGGGTCGACGTCGAAGTCACCGCCGGTGAGGAGCAGCCCGTCCGCGGCGTCCATGAGCTCGCGCAGCGCAACCGGGTCCTCCTGGTAGGGCGCCACCACGGGGAGACCGCCCGCCGCGACCACCGCGTCGGTGTACGCGGCATTCAGCTCGTAGATGCGCTGGTCCACGCCGTAGCTCTGGCGCACCGTGATGTCCGGCGTGACGACGATGATGGGCCTCTTCATGCCTTCCCCTCCGCGCGACCACGCTCGAACGCCTCGATGATCCTGCGCGCCGTGGCGGCGGGATCCGCGGACTGCGCGAGCGCACCAATGACGGCCACCGCGTGCGCTCCCGCCGCGCCGCACGCCGCCGCGTTCTCCTCGGTGATTCCGCCAATGGCCACCACCGGCGTTCCGCGCGCCAACGCCACCGCGCGAGCCAGTCCTTCCGGTCCGGTGACGTCGGCGTGCCCCTGCTTGGTGCCGCTGGGGAAGACCGGGCCAAAGCCCATGAGGTCCACCCCGGCCAGGACGGCGGCGCGGACATCCTCGTCGGTGTGGGTGGAGAGGCCCAGCTGCTGTTCGGGCCGCAGCGCGCGGCGGGCGTGGAGTGCGGGGAGGTCGTCCTGGCCCACGTGGGCTCCGTCGGCGCCGCACAGCGCGGCAAGATCCGGGCGGTCATTGAGGAAGAACTGGGCCCGGCCGCGGGAGAGCTCCACCAGCGCACTGGCCAGCCGGAGGACCTCCACGTCGGGGAGGAGCTTGGCCCGCAGCTGGAGGTACCGGGCACCGCCGTCCAGGCAGCGGGAGGCCAGGTCCACCACGTTGCCCCCCGGGGCCGACTGCGGATCCACAATGGCGTAGAGCATGGTCAGAACAGGGCCACGCGGGAGTGAGAGCGTGGGCAATCCCACCGTAAATCGGGCCCGCGGGCGTGACCAGATTTGGCCGCCACCGGTCGCCGCGTTAAAGGGGGGCCGCACGTTCCCAAAGGAGAGGACCTTGAAGCGCGCTGCCCATCCCGTCATCGGCGGGGCCTGTGCCCTGGCCATCACCGCTGCCCTTGCAGGCTGGGGTTGCCAGCAGAAGATGCCCACCGCGGAGTCCGACAAGCCCGGTGCGGCACCAAACTGGGGCCAGGGATTCGGGACGCAGCAGCCACAGACCGGCGCGCTCATGGGCAACACCATGAAGGCCCCGCCGCCCTCGGCGCAGGAGGCCCCCGCCCCGGGCTACGACCCCACTGGCCAGCCCGCAGCCCCTTCCAGCCAACCCGCCCAACCCGGCGGTGGGGATCTCGCCGCGCGCGGCCTGCCCAACGCGGGACCGGCCATGCCCAACGACGCGGTGCACGGCGCAGGTGGTGGCGGTGGTGGCGGCGCGGGGAACCAGACGGGCGCGGTGGGCGCATCCGGCACCAACTGGGGCGGTGGGGACCCGGCGCTGGGCCAGCGTGAGTTCGGCAACCAGTGCGCGCGCTGCCACGGCATGAACGGGAAGGGCGGCATGGTCCAGGGCGTGGGCCAGGTGCCCGACCTCAGCACCGCGGAGTTCCAGGCGCGCGTGGGTGACGCCGCCATTGCCAGCGTGATTGCGCACGGGCGGAACCAGATGCCGTCGTTCGCCGAGAGCCTGGACGGCGCCAAGCTGCGCGCGCTGGTGGCCTACATCCGCTCGCTCAAGGGCAAGTGAGGGCTACGTCAGAACAGAGGAGCCCTGGCTGGGCGGTGCGGGCGAACACCTAACCCCCCCGCTTTCATGCCGCTGGGCTCACTCGCCCCCCTTCCCCAGACCCGATTCGTCGTCGTCACCGAGCGGGGGAAGGGGGGCACGCATTGGGCG
>JBFMGU010000212.1:0-17940 GCA_040752415.1 Myxococcota bacterium | reverse complement strand
TGAAAGTGGTCCACGAGGGCAGGGCTTGGTGAATTTCCAGGTGCAGCCTCGGCTGCCGGCGATACCGACGGTCGCCTGATCCGCATCACGTGGGCGGTGAGCGGGTGTGGGGAAGGGGGGCGAGTGGATGCGGCGGCGAGAACGTGGGGGGGTTAGGTGTTCGCCCGCCTCGCAGACCTCGGCAAATTGTTCTGACGCAGCCCGCGGCACAGGGTTGGTCCTACGAGGGACCCCGGACCCGGGATGGCCCCCGAACCTCACCCGAGGAACGCGCGGATGTCGTCGAGTTTTGTCGTGCGCGGAATTCCCGGCAGCGCACGCAGGAATGACCTCCCATAGCGCTTGGTGTTGACTCGCGGATCAAGCAGCACGACGCAACCGCGGTCCGTCGGCGCGCGGATGAGTCGCCCGAATCCTTGTTTGAACGCAATGACCGCGCGCGGCAGCGTGTATTCGCGGAACGCGTCGCCGGGATTGCCTCCCCACCCGTCGACGACGGGGTCGTCGGGTGGCAGGAACGGCAGGCGGTCAATCACCACGCACGAGAGCGATTCACCCGGTACGTCGATCCCCGCCCAGAAGCTCTCCAGTCCCAACAGCACGGAGCCTACGTCGCGGCGGAACTCCTCGATGAGGCTTGCGCGGGTGCCGTCCTTCCCCTGCATGAGCACCCGGTAGCCGCAGTCCTTCACGTGCCTGTACGCCACATGCATGCCCTCCGCCGACGTGAACAAGGCCAGGGTGCGGCCACGCGCCTGCCTTACCACCTCGGCGAGCGCCCGGCCCACGGCATCCTTGTATTCGCCGCTGTTCGGCTCCGGCATGTCCGTGGGCGTCACCAGCAACGCCTGCCTTGACCAGTTGAACGGCGACGGCACGGTCAAGGTCCGCGCCTTGCCGGCGCCAAGCTGCTGCCGCGCAAACGCGAACCCGCCGTCGACCGCCAACGTCGCCGACGTGGCGATCACGCACGGCGTGCGGTCGAAGAGGCCTTGTTTGAGCTGCTCGGCAACTTCGATCGGTTTGCACACCACGCTCACCCGGTCCTTCTCGTCGCTCTCCAGGAAATAGACGCGGCCTTCGCCCTCAAGGCGCATGGCTGCCCCCAGGCGGTGCCGGATGGAGCGCACCCGGGTGATTGCGTTCCGGACTGAGGCGGTATGGCCGCGCTCTTCACGGTCCATCTCATTCATCAGCCGGTACGCTTCGCGGGGCTCCAAGGTGTCCGGCCACAGCTTGGGATCGATCTTCTCCCGGACACTCTGCTCCGCGACGCCCGCTGACTGGTCGAGCGGACCCCAGTCCACCGGGTCGCGCTCCTTGAGCCGCGCCCGGTACGCATCCGAGTCCCGGTAACGCCGCAGCTGTGCAAAGAACACCCGGGCTTTGTCCAACAGCGGCTGGCCAGCCGCCGGGCCAGCCAGGCCGCTGACCACGCGCGCCGCCCGGTCCAACGAAACCTCCCCCAGCCGGAAACCGTAGAACTCCCGAGCCGTGTCGGCGGCGCGGTGTGCCTCATCCAGCACCGCCACCTGGAACGGCGGCAGGATGACGTCGTTGCCGAGGTGAGCATGCGCCATCAGGAGATGCTGGTTGGTCACAACAACGTGGCTCTCCTTGGCACGGGCGCGGGCGCGGGTGATGAAGCACTCCCGGTACAGACTGCACTCGCTGCCCTTGCACTCGTCCTCATCCATGATGGCCAGGCGGTTCCACACGCGCGGCGCGGGCTCGAATGGGAGCTCGCTCTTGTCCCCGGTTGCCGTCCTGTCGCACCACGCGCGGATCGCGTTGGCCTGCTGCCCCTCGTCGGCATCCAGGCCCAGCTCCAACTGGCCTTCATGCTGGGAAAGCTTGTCCAGGCACAGGTAGTTGCGCTTGCCCTTCACCTGCTCGAACGAGAACTTCCACGGCAACACCTTTGCCAACGTCGGCAGGTCCTTCTGGATGAGCTGCTCCTGCAGGGTGATGTTGGCGGTGGCCACCACCACCCTCTTGTCGTTCTTGACGGCGTGGAAGATCGCCGGAACCAGGTAGGCAAAGCTCTTGCCCGTGCCCGTGGGCGCCTCGGCCAGCAGGTGCGCACCACCGACGATGGCCGCATCAATGGCGCGCGCCAGGATGAGCTGACCATTGCGAGGCTGGTACCCGTCCTTGCCGCGTGAGAGGTGGCCCGACCGCCCGAAGACCTCGTCGATGTACTCCATGGCTGCGTCGGGAATTCTGCGGTCATGGCACCTTGTCCGGCAAGCGCAGGAAGCGGCGTCCCCAGCCGGGTCCCACACCACGCGGCAGAGCAGGGGCACGGTACCCGTTTGCTTTCGTCGTGGGCTCCCGGGCATGACTGCTGCGCATGGAAGGCCTCTGGACATTCACGTTGCTGTGCCTGACCAGCGTGTTCATCATCGTGGACCCGCCGGGCGCGGTGCCCGTCTTCCTGGCCATGACCCAGCGCGACACGCCCGAGCAGCAGCGCGCCATGGCGCGTCGGGCGTGCTTCATCAGCGGGTGCGTGCTGGTCTTCTTTGGCCTGAGCGGCAACCTGCTGTTCACCGTCTTCGGCATCACCGTGGCCGCATTGCGGATTGCCGGCGGGTTCATCCTGTTCCGGGTGGGCACGCACATGCTGGCGGCGGAGCCCGCGCCCCAACGTCAGACCGCGGAAGAAGTGGAGGAGGGCATCGCCAAGGACGACATCGCCCTGGTCCCGCTGGCCATCCCCATCCTCAGCGGGCCGGGGGCCATTGCCACGGTCATCTCCTTGGGTCTGCAGGCGCGCAGCGTCGTGGAGACGGGGATGCTGCTGGTGGCCATCGTCGTCACCATGGTGGCGGCGTACGTCATCCTGGCCCACAGCCACTACGTGAAGCGGGTGCTGGGGGAGACGGGGCTGAAGATCCTGGGCCGGGTGATGGGGCTCATCCTGGCCACCATTGCGGTCCAGTTCGTGCTGGATGGCGCGGCGGATGCGCTGGTGCCCCTGGCCAAGGCGTGGCGAGAGACGGTGCATTGAACCGCTCCCCGCGCGCGGGTAAGAGCGCCTCCGCCCGACGACAACCGGCCGAGGAGACCATGGACCCGCACGCCCAGGAGCAGCACAGCCAGTTCCGTCGCGACCCGTACCGCGGCGAGTGGGTCATCATGGCGCCCGGTCGCGCCGCGCGGCCGCAACCCGCGGACTCCCCGCCGCTCCTGGACGCCAAGGAGGCGGGGCCATTTGCCGCCGGGAACGAGAGCATGACGCCGCGGGAGGTGTTTGCCCTGCGTCCGCCCGGCGGGAAATCCAATGACAGCAGCTGGCGCGTGCGCGCGTTCCCCAACCTGTATCCCGCGCTGCGCGTCGAGGATGCGGCCCTGGGAACGCCGGAGGGACCGTCTGACCGCATGGGCGGGCTGGGCGCGCACGAGGTGATTGTGGAGGACCCGGACCGCACGGCCGACCTCTCCACGCTCGAGGCGTCCCGCGTATTCGAGGTGTTGTGCGCGTGGCGCGCGCGGCTTGCGGACCTGCGTCGCGACGGACGACTGGCCTGCGGCGTCCTCTTCAAGAACCGCGGCGGGGCCGCCGGCGCCACGGTGCTCCACCCGCACAGCCAGCTGCTCGCCCTCCCGTTCATCCCGCCCTCGTTCACCGCGGAGCTGGACGCGGTGGCGCGGTACCGCGCGGCGCACGGTCGCTGCCCGCTGTGCGACGTCCTCCGTCATGAGCGTGCCCTCGGGGAGCGGTTGGTCGTCGAGGGGCCGGGCGCGTGCGTGGTGGCGCCGTTTGCCTCCCGCGTTCCATACGAGCTGGTGGCCGCGCCCCTGCAGCACCGCCCCGCGCTGGAGGACACCGAGGACGCCGTGCTGCATGAGGTGGCGGGGGTGCTGCGCGAGGGGCTGCGTCGCCTGGACGCCAAGCTGGGGAAGCCCGCGTACCACCTGTGGCTGCGCACCGCGCCGTGGCGTGGTCGGGACAGCGTGGAGCTGGGGACGTTCCACTGGCACATCACGGTGGCGCCGGTGACGTCGCGGGTGGGCGCGTTCGAGGGCGGCGCGGGACTGCGCATCAACACCGTCCTGCCGGAAGAGGCCGCCGCCACGCTCCGGGAGCGCTGAGCCCACGTCATCCTGGCCTCGGGCGTTCTCCGCAATCCTGGCGTGTCCCCACCTGGGCAGCTACAACGGCCGCACGAGGTGCCGGTAGCCCGGCCAGGAGCTGCAACGCATGGACCTGGAACAGCGTCCCCAGTCCGTGGCCATCAAGGGACCGGAAGAGCTGAAGAAGATGCGCGCCGCCGGCCGGCTGGCCGCGCAGTTGATGCGCTACATCGAGCCGCACGTGAAGCCGGGCGTCAGCACGGAGGAATTGGACCGGCTCTGCCATGAATGGACGGTGGCCCGTGGCGCCATCAGCGCGCCTTTTGGCTACCACGGGTTCCCCAAGCACATCTGCACGTCCATCAACAACGTGGTGTGCCACGGCATCCCCAGCAAGAGGCAGCTGCTGAAGGAAGGGGACATCATCAACATCGACGTCACGCCCATCCTGGACGGCTACCACGGGGACACCAGTGAGACGTTCTACGTGGGCAAGGTGAGCGAGAAGGCCAAGGACCTCGTCGAGACCACGCGGGAGTGCCTGCGAAGGGCCATTGCGGAGGTGAAGCCCGGCGCGCGGATTGGTGACCTGGGCGCGGCCATCCAGGAGTACGCGGAAGGTCGTGGCTACAGCGTGGTGCGGGACTTCGTGGGGCACGGCATTGGCCGCGCGTTCCACACCGAGCCGCAGGTCCCGCACTTTGGCAAGCGGGGCCGCGGACTGCGCCTCCGCGCGGGGATGGTGTTCACCATCGAGCCGATGATCAACGCCGGGGACTACCGGGTGGAGATCCTCGACGACGGGTGGACCGCCGTAACCAAGGACGGCTCCCTCTCCGCGCAGTTCGAGCACACCATCGCGGTGACGGATACCGGGGTGGAGATCCTGACCCGCCTCGAAGACTGAGCGCGGCGCCGCAACGTCGAAACGAAAAAGCCGCCGGTGAGGGCGGCCTTTTCGTTTTCATGCACCAGCTCGGAGCCTCAACCCTTGGCCGGCTGCAGGATGCCGTGCGGGAACTTCCGCTTGAGCCAGAGGTAGGTAGGCGTGGCAATGGCGAAGCTGGAGTACGTGCCGGTGATGATGCCCACGCACAACGCCAGCGCCAGGCCCTGCAGCGCCCGCCCGCCGAACAGCAGCAGCGCCAGACACACGAACAACGTGGCGCCCGACGTCAGCACCGTGCGCGAGAGCGTCTCATTCACGCTGCGGTTCACCAGGTCCTCCAGCTCCACGATGCCCTCCTTGCCGGTGAGCTGCTCACGGACACGGTCGTAGATCACGATGGTGTCATTGATGGAGTAGCCGATGATGGTGAGGAACGCGGCCACCAACGTCAGGTCAAAGTCCAACCGCGCCCAGACCACCACGCCCAGGGCCACCAGCACGTCGTGGAACAGGGCCACAATGGCGCCGGGGGAGAAGTAGAAGTCAAAACGGATGGCAATGTAGAGGAGCATCACGCCCAGCGCGTAGAGCAGGGCCAGGATGCCGTCGGTGCGCAGCTCCTCCGCCACGGTGGCGTCCACGTAGTCCGTCCGACGCTCCTCCACCTTCTCTCCAAACCGACCCCGCAGCGCCTCCATCACGCGCGAGCTCACACCCTTCACGAACACGATGTGCTCCTCGCGGTCCTCGGAGATGATGCTCTTGCGCCTGTCATGGGGACGCAGCTCCAGCCCAGCGGCCTTGACCGCGTCCTCAATGAGCTTGCCGTTGGGCTCCAGCGTCTTGTCGGTGATGGCCACGGGAGCGGGTGCGGCACCGCTCTGCGCGGCGGCCGGGTCTGGCGTGGGCTGGTTCTCCATGGGCGTGCCCTTCACGTAGACGGTGAGGCGGTCGCCCTCGCGCTCGCTGGCTTGAAGCTCCAGGAACTTGTCGCCCAGCACCTGCTGCAGCTGCGTCTTGGCGGCGGCCACCTTGTCCGTGGTCAGCACGCTGATGCGCTCCACGCGCAGCAGGTACTCGTTGTTCTCGGGGGCGCCGAACTGCTGGACGGAGGCGCCTTCCAGCTTGGCCTCGTCGAGGATCTTGCGGATCTCGTTCTCGTCCACCTTTTCGGGGAACTTGACCTGGATCTCCGTGCCACCCACGAACTCCACGCCCCAGTTGATCCGCACGAACACCAGGCCCAGGAGCGCCAGGACGAGCACCCCGCCGCTGAGCGTGAAGAAGCGCTTGCTGTTCCCAACGAAGTCGAACTTCGTGTTGGGCGGGATGATGGTGAAGAAAGAATGATTGGATGCCATGACAGGGGCCTTCAGATGGAGAGGGTCTGCACGCCGGGCCGTTCCGCCACGACGTCAAAACACAGCCGGGTGACCACCAGCGCGGTGTACATGCTGGTGGCAATGCCGATCATCAGCGTCACCGCGAAGTTCTGCACGGGGCCGGTCCCGTACTGCCAGAGGATGGCGCCCGCCAGCAGGGTGGTGAGGTTGGAGTCCAGGATGGCGCTGAAGGCCTTGGCGTAACCGGCCTCCACCGCCGCGCGGGGCGTCTTGCCCAGTCGCAGCTCGTCGCGGATGCGTTCATTGATGAGCACGTTGGCGTCCACCGCCATGCCCACCGTCAGCGCCAGACCGGCCAGACCCGGCAGGGTCAGGGTGGCTTCAAACATGGCCAGGATGGCCAGGTTGAACAGGATGTTGATGATCAGGGCGATGTTCGCGAACACGCCGCCCACCCGGTAATAGAGCAGCATGAAGAGGAAGACGAGGAACACGCCCACGCCCACCGCCATGCGACCACGCTGGATGGCGTCCTGACCCAGCGAGGCACCCACGCTGCGCTCCTCTCGGATGGTCACCGGAGCGGGCAGGGCGCCGGCCTTGAGGACCAACGCCAGCTCCTTGGCCTCCTTGAGGATCTGCTCGTTGCTCTTCATGCCGCCCAGCGTGATCTGGACGTGCCCGCCGCCAATGCGGCTCTGGATGACCGGGGCGCTGTCCACCTTGTCCTCCAGCACAATGGCCAGGCGACGCCCCACGTTCTTCCCCGTCAGCTCCTCGAACAGCGAGGCGCCCGGCGGGTTGAGGTCCAGCGCCACGTACGGTTGCGGCTTCTCCGGCGTGCCGGCGGCCACGCGCGCGTCGGTGATGTAGTCACCCGTGAGGTCCGCGCGACGCGTGGTCACGTACGTGCGGTACATGAGCTTGTCGCCCTGACGCAGCTCACCAAAGCGCACCGCTTTCTCCTGAGGGACCTTGTCCTTGAGGAACGCCTGCAGGCTCTTCCAGTCCTCGGTCAGCAGGAAGGTGTCCTCACCGCGGCTCCCGTCGGGACGACCGTAGAACTCCTTCTGCAGCGTGACGCCCTCTGGCAGCTGCAGGGGCTCCAGGAAGCGCGTGTCGTCCTCGACAATGAAGAACTCCAGCTGCGCGGTCTTGCCGATGATGCGCTTGGCCTCGTCGGGGTCACCGTAGCCGGGGAGCTGCACCAGGATGGAGTCCTGGCCGCGCTTGGCAATGGACGGCTCCGCCACGCCCAGCTTGTCCACGCGGTTGCGGATGGTCTTCACCGCCTGGTCAATGGCGTCGTTGCGCACCATGGAGAGGAACTCGGGGCTGATCTTGAAGTGCAGCTCCGTCCCGCCCCGACGCAGCAGCTGCAGCTCATAGCGGTAGCCGGTGAGCAGGTCGTCGTCGAAGCGCTGGCGCGCCGCGGTGTCCGGGAAGGTCACGGTGATGCGGGCATCCGCACCGGCCTCCTCCACCTTCACGGCGGTGAACGGGATCTTCTTGTCGTTCAGCTCGTAGCGGATGCGGTCGGCCACGCGCTCGGCCTTGTCGGAGATGGCCTTCTGGAGGTCCACGCCCAACACCAGCTGCACGCCGCCCTGGAGGTCCAGACCCGGAGTGATCTTGGACGTGGGCGCCCACTTGGGCAGCATGGCCTCGAACTCTTTCCGCGACCGCTGCGCCTTCTGGAGATCTTCACCCTCCAGTCGGAGATACATGACGGTCGGAATGATCTGGTAGAGCGCCAGACCAATCAGGAACACGGCAAAACCCAGTCGCCACCACCAGCCTGATTTCATGGAACTTGCCTCGGTATCTTCACAAAGTCGGGACCAAAACGGGGCCTGCTACTTCTTGGCTTCTGCGCCACCCTTGCTGCTGTCTTTTCCGTCCTTGCCGTCTTCCTTCTGGGCGGCGGCGGGCGCGGCAGCCGCGGGACGGTGCGGGAACACGTAGGTCTTGAGGACCTGGATGCGGACATCCTTGGCAACTTCCACCGTCACGGTGTCGCCGCTGACGGAGTGGACCTTGCCCAGCACGCCGCCGCTGGTCACCACCTCGGTTCCCTTCTGCAGGGTGGTGAGGAACGACTGGTGCTCGCGCTGCTGCTTGGCCTGCGGTCTGATCATGATGAAATAGACCGCCGCAAACATCAGGACGATGAGGATGATGTTGAACGCGCCTGTATCAGGCGGCGCGCCGCCCTCCGCAGGCGCCTGGGTGGCAACCCAGCGGGACATGCCCAGAATCAGCTCGTGCACGGCTTCCAACCTCGAAACCGGGACCTGCCGGCCCCAAGGGCCCGGAATAGGGGACCGGGGCGTCTAGCACGGTAGGTCCCGGGCAACAACGCCGTTGGTGACCTCCGTGCCACCAGTCGGTCAGCTGACCCCGCGGACCCCGGGCTCCTTGGGCGGGTACACGCGGAGGGTCTCCTCCAGCAGATCCTTGAACGTCCCCGCTTCCAGACTGGCCCGGACGCGTTTCATGAGGTCCTGGAAGTAGGCCGTGTTGTGCAGGCTGAGCAGCCGGTAGGCCAGCAGCTCCTGTGCGTTGAAAAGGTGGCGGAGGTACGCCCGGGAGAAGGTCCGGCAGGTGTAGCAGCCGCAGGTGGGATCCAGCGGGCCGGTGTCGGTGCCGTGGGCCGCGTTCTTGATCTGCACCTTGCCCGCGCGGGTGAACAGGGTGCCGTTGCGCGCGTTTCTCGTCGGGAGGACGCAGTCAAACATGTCCACTCCCGCCGCCACCGCCCGCACCAGGTCGTCCGGCGTGCCCACGCCCATCAGGTAGCGCGGCTTGTCCTCCGGCATCAGCGCGGCGGTGTGCGCGCAGATGCTGTGCATGTCCTCCTTGCCTTCGCCCACGCTCAGCCCGCCAATGGCGTAGCCGGCCAGGGGGCGCGCGGTGATCTCGGCCGCGTGTTGTCGACGGAGCTCCGGGTTCAGCCCGCCCTGGATGATCCCGAAGATCGCGCCGGGGCCGTCGTACGACGTGATGCAGCGGTCCAGCCAGCGTGTGGTCCGGGCGCAGGACGCGGCGATCTCCGCGTCGGTGGCGGGGAGGCGCACGCACTCGTCAAAGGCCATGACCACGTCGCTGCCAAGGTCACGCTGGACCTCCATGCTCTTCTCCGGGCTGAGCACGTGCTTGGCGCCGTCGACGTGGCTCTTGAACACCACGTGGTCCTCGTTGATGTCGCGCAGCTCCGCCAGGGAGAAGACCTGGAAGCCGCCGCTGTCGGTGAGGATGGGGCGGTCCCAGGCCATGAACTTGTGCAGGCCGCCCAGCTGGCGCACCCGCTCACCGCCAGGGCGAAGCATGAGGTGGTACGTGTTCCCCAGCACCATCTGCACGTCGACGGCGTGGAGATCGTCGGGGGCCAGCGCCTTGACCGTGCCGGCGGTGCCCACCACCTGGAACACGGGCGTCTCCACGGTGCCGTGCGGTGTGCTGAGCCTCCCCCGACGGGCGCGGGTGGCGGGGTCCTTGAGGATGAGCTGGAACGAGACAGGGAAGCTGGGCATCAGGGGTTGGCCGGTGCGGGAGAGGATTCGGTGGGGGAGGGCCTGGTGGCGACGTCGTCGCCGGACGTAGCGGTTTCCGCGCGGGGCGCAGGTCGGGGCGCGGGGCGGGGCAGGGGGACCTCCTCGGAGGTCTCATTCTCCAGGGTCTCACGCGAGGGCAGCACGTGTGCGTCGACCACACCCACGATCCACGCCGCCGGAATCAACACCAACGACGCGTACTGCAACACCGCCATGACGTAGATCCAGGGGATCAGCGGGTGGTCCTGGGGGAGGCCCGCGCCGCCAAAGGGCGAATAGGCCGGATTGGCAATGCGCAGCATGATCTGCCACGCGAGGAGGAAGCCCAGCGACGGAATGGGCGCGAGCAATTGAAGCGCAAGCACGCCGGCACCGCGCCACCAGTGGCCCATCAGGAACTGCGGAATGCCCAACGGGAGCCACAGGATGGGCGGCGGGATCACCCGGACCTTGCGCACCACCACGCGCTGTCTGGCCGGCGTCTCCTCGACGGGGGGCGCCTTGCGCGCGGCGGCCTCCCGCTCCCGCGCGGCCTTCTCCTTGGCCCGCAGCTCGCGCAGCTCGGTGAGACGGTCGCCCATGTCGCGCTTCACGGACTCAAAGAACTCCACCACCTCCGGCGGGGTGAGGAAGGGGTCCATGGTGGCGTCGGGATTCAGGTAGAGGAGGCTCTTGAACTCCCGCGCCGCCTCCTGCCGTCGACCCACCTGGTAGTAGCTCACGCCCAGCATGCGGTGCGCGGCGGCCACCTCCTTCTCGTCGGTGAGGCGGCCGGGGAGGACCAGCTCCTCCAGCAGCGGGATGGCCTGCACGTAGTCGCCGTACTCAAAGAGGCTCTGCGCCCGACGGAACTCCGGGGAGGGCTCCGCGCGCACCTCGGGCGCCGCGGCCCAGAGGAGCGCCACGCCCACCACGACGAAGATGCGGTTCAACCAGGGCCGCACGCGCCGGACACTACGTCATCACCGGCGAGCGTCGCACCATTCTGGTTCATTCCAGGGTCTCGGACGGCTCTTCCACGGGGAGGACCCGACGCTCCGGCTCCACGGGCAGGGCATCCTCCATCTTGACGGGCACGCGCAGGGTCTCCCCCGCCGTGATCTTCTGCTCCACCACCGCTTCCTTGCCATCGCCCCGGACCCGCAGCTTCACGCTGACCTGGGAGGTGCGATCCGGCAGGTTGACGAGGATGGGCGTGCGCTCGCTGTCCTTGGCGGTGCCCTTGTAGACGCCGTCCACGAACACATCCGGGTCCTCCGCGGCAATCACCGTGAGATACGCCGGCTTGGCCCGGTGGAGCTGGACATTCACCTCGGTGGGGCCGCCCTCGGCGGGGACGTCCACCATGCGCTCCTCGGTCTGTGCGTAGCGGTGCAGGAAACGCACGCGGTGCACGCCGGGGGCCAGCATGAGCTGGGAGACCTTCTTGCCGCGCGCCAGCACCTGGCCATCCACCTCGACGTCACCCCACGGATCCACCCGGAACGTCACGGGCCGGTTGGCCGCCGCTTCCGGAGCGGGTTGGGGCCGGGTGACTTCCGCCACGGTGGTGGGTGGCGGTTGTGCGGGCGTCTGCTGACGGACCGGCGTCTCGGCGCGCGGCGCCACGCGGACCTGCTGCTTCACCCGCGGCTGCTCGACGGTGGCGGGCCTGGGCTCCGGCGTCACGGGCGTAGGCGCCTCGCTCATCAGCCCGTCCTGGGCCTGCGCCACCTCCTCGCTCTTCACCTCCACCATGCGCGCCACGCCCACCGCGGCGGCGGCCAGCCCCAGCACAGCGCCAATCCCCAGCGCAATGCGCACGCGACCCGCCACCCGGCTCCCGCGCTCGATGCGCTTCATGATCGCGGGGGCTTCGGGGTGGTTGGGGCGCAGGGCCAGCACGCGGTTCACGGCGCCCAGGGCCTTCACGCGGTCGCCCGCCTTCAGGTGCGCCTGCGCCTGCGCCACGAAGCGATTGGCGGCCACCTCGGCCCATTCCGTGCGGTACTTCTGCGGCTGCTTGAAGAACAGCGGGAGGCTGACGGTGGGGTCCTCCAGGCCACCTTCCTCCCAGACCGCCTGCAACGCCGTGCGCAGCTCCGCCGCCGACGCGTAGCGGTCATTGGGATCCTTGGCCATCACCTTGCGGATGACGCCCGCCAGGCGGTCGCTGATCTCGGGGTTGATGCGCTGCGGCTCCGTGTACCGCCCCTCGACGATCTTCTTGAGCAACGCGTGCGGCGTCTTGGCGGTGAACGGGAGCTGCCCGGTGGCAAGCCAGAACAGCACGGTGCCCAGCGAGAAGAGGTCGGCGCGGGGATCCACGTCGGCGCCCTCAATGACCTCGGGGGCCATGTGCGCGGGGCTGCCCTGCAGCGTGCCGGTGATGGTGAGGTGCGCCGCGTCCACGACGTGCGCGATGCCAAAGTCCATCAGCTTCAGCACGCCGTCCTGCCGGATCATCACGTTCTCCGGCTTCACGTCGCGGTGGATGACGCCGGAGAGGTGCGCGTGCTCCAGCGCGCCGGCCACCACCCACGTCACGGCGGCGGCCACCTCGCACGGGTAGATGCGCTCACGCTCGCTGAACTGCTTGAGCGTCTCGCCACGCACCAACTCCATGGAGATGTAGCCCTGCTCGGCCTCCTCGCCGCTGAAGCCGTACACCTCGAGGATGTTGGGATGCCGCAGCTTGGCCACCGCGCGTGCTTCCCGCGCCAGCCGGCGTTTGGCGTCCTGCCGGTCGGCGAGGAAGGGGTGGAGGACCTTGATGGCCACGTCGCGCTGCAGGACCTCATCCCGCGCGCGGTACACCACGCTCATGCCGCCCTGACCCAGCTCCTCCTGCAACGTGTAGTGGTCCAGGACGTGACCCACCCGGGACAGCTCCTTGGGCCGCGCAACTCCTCCACCGGGCGTCATCTCTGCCGTGGCCGACACGCGTCACTCTCCCAGACAGATCCCTAGGCTCCGCGCAGTGTGCGCCAGTGCTCCGCGGACGTCCACGCCCCGGTAGGTCCCCAGGGCCTCCGACAATGCGACGTCCGTCACATCCGGAAAATCCAGGGAGGCCATCCGTCCCCACTTGCCCTGTGCTGCCATGTCCACCGCGTGCACCCCCAGGGCGCTGGCCAACACCCGGTCCAGCGGCGCCGGCGTCCCTCCGCGCTGGAGGTGACCCAGAACGGTGACCCGCGCCTCGATTCCTGTTCTGCGCTGGATCTCCTCCGCCACCTCCAGGCCAATGCCACCCAGGCGCGGCTTGTCGCGCTGGACGGTGACGCCCTCCACGACGTGGACGTGCCCCCCCTTGGGCTTGGCCCCCTCCGCCACCACGACGATTGAGAAGTTCAACCCCCGCTGTCGCCGCTCGTTGATCTGGCGGGCCACGGCGTCGAGGTCGTAGGGGATCTCCGGGAGCAGCACCACGTCGGCGCCACCCGCCACGCCGGAGGCCAGCGCAATGTGCCCGGCGTCGCGGCCCATCACCTCCAGCACCATGACGCGGTCGTGACTCTCCGCGGTGGAGTGCAGGCGGTCCACGGCGTCGGTGGCCACGTCGACGGCGGAGAGGAAACCGAAGGTGCTGTCGGTTCCGCTGAGGTCGTTGTCGATGGTTTTGGGCACGCCAATGACGTTGATGCCGCGCTGCTGCATCAGCTTCCACGCCAGCGCGAGCGTGCCTTCCCCGCCGAGCACGAGCAGCCCGTCGATGCCCTCTTTGCGGATGGCGTCGGCGAGCTCCGCGGAACGGTCCACCTGCTTCACGGTTCCGTCGGGTTGCGTGACGGGGAACTTGAACGGGTCGCCGCGGTTGGTGGTGCCCAGGATGGTCCCGCCGCGCGTCAGGATCCCGCGCACCGACGACAAATCCAGCTTCCGCAGTCGCGGCGGCGTGTGCAGCAGTCCCTGGAAGCTGCCCTCAATCCCGACGATCTCGAAGTGGTATTCGCGCGCGCAACGGTGCACCACCGCGCGAATCACCGCGTTCAATCCCGGACAATCTCCGCCGCCACAGGTGATGCCGAGCTTCATGCGCGCTCCGTTGAGGGCGGGGGATTGGACGCCCTTGCCACCCCGCCGTCAACCTTCCATTCCTGCAGCGCGGCCGCGGGCATGTCGTCGTTGACACGACGGAGGGGCAACCGCTAGCACCGCTGCGTTTTCCCACGGTTTTTCCGACCGGAGCGCCACGTGGCTCAATCCATGTACGAGCAGTTCGTCAACAACGTCCGCGTGCGACCGGGCTCTCCCGCGCTCCGCTACAAGTCCGGCTCGGCCTGGCGCGACATGAGCTGGAGCGAGCTGCACGCCCTCAGTCGCAAGGTCTCCGCCGGGCTCATGGCGGAAGGCGTGCAGTACCAGGACCGCGTCAACATCCTCTCCAACACCCGCTACGAGTGGCTGGCCACGGACCTGGGCATCCTGGGCGCCGCCGCCGTCACCGTCCCCATCTACCAGAGCAACCTCGCCGACGAGGTGGAGTACATCATCACCAACTGTGGCGGCGTGGTGATCTTCGTCGAGGATGAGTCGCAGCTGCAGAAACTGCGCGACATCCGGGCCAAGGTGGGCACCCTCCGTCGCGTGGTCCTCATCGACGGAGCGCCCAGGCCCGAGGATGCCGAGTGGGTGACGTCGTGGGAGGCGTTCCTCAAGAAGGGTGAGGCGTACCTGGCGGAGCACACCGCGGACGTCGACGCGCGGCCCAGCAACCTCACGCCCGCGGACCTGCTCACGCTCATCTACACGTCGGGGACCACGGGCATGCCCAAGGGCGTCATGCTCACCCACGACAACGCCCTGTACGAAGCGGAAGCCGTGGACCGCACCGGGCTCATGGCGCCGGAGGACGTGCAGCTGCTCTTCCTTCCCATGGCGCACAGCTTTGCCAAGGTCATCGAGGTGGCGTGGCTGAAGCTGGGATTCATCCTCGCCATCGCGGAGAGCATCGACAAGCTGGTGCAGAACATGTCGGAGACGCACCCCTCCGTCATGTGTGCGGTGCCGCGCATCTATGAACGCGTCTACTCCAGGGTGGTGAGTCAGGGTCTGGCCGCCGGTGGCCTCAAGGCCAAGCTCTTCCAGATGGCGCTGGAGGAGAGCGAGAAGGCGGGTCTCGCCGAGGACCGCGGGGAGCCGTACGGCGGCATCAAGTGGGCCACCGCGCAGGCGCTGGTCTTCAAGAAGATCCACAAGCGCATGGAGGAGCTGTTTGGCGGCAAGCTGCGCTTCTTCGTCAGTGGCGGCGCGCCGCTGAGTCGGAAGATTGCGTATTTCTTCAAGCACGCCGGCGTGAAGATCTGTGAAGGCTACGGCCTGACCGAGACCACGGCGGCCACGTGCGTGAACCTTCCCAACGACATCCGCATTGGCACGGTGGGACGCCCCATCCCGGGCACCGAGGTCAAGCTCGCCCCCGACGGGGAAATCCTCATCCGCGGTCGCGGCGTCATGAAGGGCTACTGGGGCAATGAGCAGGCCACGCGTGAGGCGCTGGAGCCCGACGGCTGGTTCCACACCGGCGACATCGGCGAGGTCGACAAGGACGGCTTTGTCCGCATCACCGACCGCAAGAAGGACATCATCGTGACGGCGGGCGGGAAGAACGTGGCGCCGCAGAACATCGAGAACGCGCTGAAGACGCACCCCATGGTCAGCCAGGTCATGGTCTACGGTGACAAGCGCAAGTTCCTCTCCGCGCTCATCACGCTCAACGAGGACAACATCAAGAAGTGGGCGCAGGAGCGGAACATGGGGATCTCCGACGTGGCCGCGCTGGCGAAGAATCCCGACGTGCAGCAGCTCATGCAGGGCGTCCTGGACGACTTCAACAAGACCCTCCCGCAGTACGAGACCATCAAGAAGTTCGCCATCCTGGAGAAGGACTTCGCCGTGGGGGATGAGCTGACGCCCACGTTGAAGGTGAAGCGCAAGCACTGTTCCCAGAAGTACAAGCCCATCCTCGACGGCTTCTACGGCGACGACAAGTTCGACTGAGGCACCCCATGAGACGGTTTCCTTCCCGCGGTTTGTTGTGGTGCGTGTTGGCGCTGTGGCCCGTGGCGACGTGGGCTGCGTCGCAGCAGCAGGACCAGGCGGCACAGAACGCCGCGGCGGTGGCCAAGGCGGTGAAGGATGACGCCGGCAAGCGGGGCATCACGCTGGTGGGGCCCATGCTCACCGACCAGGACCTGGACGGCGACGCCAAGCCCGACGTGGTCAGCGCCGGCAAGAACCCCGAGGGCGAGATTGTGCTCTCGGTGTGGAAGGCGCAGCAGAACCGCGCGGTGCACCTGTGGACCAGCCCGCCCACCGGCGGGGATGAGCTGCGCTCGCTGGAGCTGCGCAACATGGTGGGCGACAAGCGCGCGGAGATGGTGCTGGAGCTGATTGAGCACAGCCCGGATGAGACGCGTCGCAAGCTGCACGTGTTCCGCTCCGACGAGGCCGGCCTGCGCGAGGTGCTCCGCCTGGGCTACCCGGAGGCCACTCCCGACGAGATCAAGTCGCTCGAGCGCGTCTCCTACGGGGAGGACAAGCCGGGCTACCGCATCAGTGACCTCGAGGGGGATGGCAACCAGGAGGTGATGATCCGTCGCGAGCCCAAGCTGCTGCGCGTGAAGGGGCGGCAGGGGAACATGGTCACCCTCGTCGTGGGCGTGCGGGAGAGCGTCTACGCGTGGGATGCGCGCGCGGAGAAGGGCGGCAAGTACGTGGAGGCCAAGGACCGGTTCCACAACTTCCTGCCCGGGCGGAAACCCACGCGCATCTCCGCGTCCAGCCAGAAGCTGCCGCCGGACCTGGCCAAGCAGGAGCAGGACCGCGCGCTGGAAGCCAGCTTCAACCAGGCCTTTGACTCCGAGAACGCCATTGACGCCGGCCCCCTCAACGACGACCCCACGCCGGTGGAGGTCAACCCCGCCCCGCGCGCGTTCTGGGCGGCGGACAACAACCTGGACACCGCGTGGGTCGAGAACACCAAGGGGGCCGGGGAGGGCGAGTGGGTGGGCCTGGACTTCGGCGACCGGCAGGAAATCAACATGGTCCGCGTGGTGCCCACCTGCGTCGAGAATGAGGCCGCGGTGAAGAACACCAACGACCTCACCGGTTTCTCGCTGATGCTCAGCGGGGCGCAGCGCATTGCGGTGGACCGCTCGGAGAAGGAGCCCAGCGACTCCTCCGTGCTGGCGGTGGTGGAGATGCCGGTGCCGGAGCGCAAGTTCGCGCCGCAGGTGCTGGTGTTCCTGCAGCCGGGGACCAAGACCTCGTCGTTGAAGCTGGTGGTGGACAAGGTGAAGCGCCGGGGCAAGACCAACGACACTTGCGTGGCAGAGTTGTCGGTTCATTAAGACGGTTGGCCGGCGTCACCTGACGTGGTAGCTGCCGTCCTCCCGAGGCAGCCGTCCATGCGTTCCGTTCTCTTCGCCACACTCCTCGCCGTCGCGTTGGCCCACAGCGCGCCGGCGCACGCGCAGTCTGAAGCCCCGCCGCCCGCCACTCCGTCGGCGCAGGGGATTCCGCCGGAGCCCGTCCCCGCTGCTCCCGACGGCAAGGCCAGCAAGCCCAAGGAAGACACCGTCACGAAGATCAAGGACTACTTCCTCAAGGGTCCCAAGGATCAGCCCACGCGACTGGAGCGTCTGCTCGTCGCCGCGGGCGCGTCCGTGTTGGCGGCGGTGGGGTTCGGCGTGGGCATTGGGTTTGGCATCTGGGCGTGGATGGACTTCCAGTGCCTGCGCGACGTGCCCACCTGCAACAAGAGCCGCCCCGCGGACCAGCAGATCACGGGCACGGGCTTCCTCGCCGCGCGCGCGGAAGGTGAGCGCAAGGCCCTCTTCGCGGACATGGGCTACCTGCTCGGCGTGACGTTCCTGGGCGTGGCGGTGATGGCGGTGGCAGCCACGTTCTGGCCGGCCGGCTGG
This sequence comes from Myxococcota bacterium, assembly GCA_040752415.1. Taxonomy (GTDB): domain Bacteria; phylum Myxococcota; class JACRCW01; order JACRCW01; family JACRCW01; genus JBFMGU01. Next base: position 167 of record JBFMGU010000212.1, on the reverse strand, counting down.
TGGCCGTTCTACGCCGAGGAGCCGCCCATGCCCACGCCGCCCACGTCGCTGGTGGCCGACTCCAGCGCCCCGCCGCCCGCGCCAGCCCCCACGCCCGCGCCTGAGGCCGCGCCCGCGCCTGAGGCCACGCCCGCCGCTCCAGAGGCCCCCGCGCCCGCTCCCGAAGC
>JBFMGU010000211.1:0-17955 GCA_040752415.1 Myxococcota bacterium | reverse complement strand
GCGTGATGGACCGGGATGACGCGTGGTTGTCCTCGGGAGGGGGAGAGGGAGGGGGATGGGGAGGGGGACGGAAGCCCCCGGCACGTCGTCAGCCGGCCGGAAAAGCGGCTTGACCTGGGGGATGCCGGCCGCTAATCAAGTGATTGATGGGCGACGCTTCCGAGACGCGCGCCGCGCTGGTGAAGGCGGCCTTCCAGGTCATTGCGCAGCAGGGCTTTGAGGGCCTGCGCACGCGCGCCGTGGCCGACGCAGTAGGCGTGAACGTGGCCACGCTGCACTACCACTTCCCCAGCAAGGAGGATCTCGTCGGGGCGGTGCTGGATGAACTGGTGGCGCGGTTCAAGGAGGAAGCCCCCGTCAGCGACCTGCCGCCCGAGGCCACGCCCGCCGACGTGCTGGAGGCCCACTTCGCCGCGGTGAAGCACTGGGCGCGTCAGGCTCCCGACGTGCAGCTGGTGTGGCACGAGTTCTGGCTCCGCAGCATGCGCGACCCCGCCCTGCGTGACCGCGTGCGCGAGGTAATGACCCGGCACCGTCGGGCCCTGGCGCGGCTGCTCAACGGTGAAGCCGGTGAGGGATTGCGTCCGGCGCTGGGCCCGCAGACGGCCAGCGCGCTGGCGGCGCTCCTGTCCGGACTCACCATGTACGCGTTGGTGGACCCCACCACCGACGAGGCCGACAGCATCTACCGGCACCTGGTGCCGTTGCTGACGACGTCGCCGCAACCCGCTTCCGCGCCGCGTGCGCGCAAGAATCACCCTCCACCTGCCAGGAGAGCACCATGAAGTCATCCGGCCTTGGCCTCATTGGCCTCAGCCACGTCCAGTTCGCCGTCCACGACCTCGAGCGCGCCCACAAGCTGTACGAGGAGCGCTTCGGGTTCCGTCCCGTGTACCGCTCGTCGCGCGCGGTGGAGGAGAAGGAAGGCCAGAAGAGCGTGGTCTACCTGGGTGGCGACGCACGCATCATGGTCACCCAGTCCCTGCGCGAGAACTCCGACGCCGCGCGCTTCCTGAGGCTGCACCCGGAAGGCGTGATGACGGTGGCCTTCAACGTCAAGAGCGTGGACGCCGCGTTCAAGACGCTGGAGAGCCGCCAGGGCACGCCCATTGCCGACGCCACCGACGTGGACGGCCAGAAGGAGTTCGAGATTGCCACGCCGCTGGGTGAGGTGAACTTCCGCTTCATCGAGCGCAAGGACCACACGCAGTTCGCTCCCGGGTGGGACGCCATCAAGGCTCCGGCGCGCCCCGGCGCGGTGCCGTGGATTGGCATCGACCACATCACGAGCAACCTGCGCACCATGCGCCCGCTGATTGACTGGTACCGCCACGTCATGGGCTTTGAGCAGTTCTGGGAAATCCAGTTCCACACGACGATGACCGCGGCCGGCAAGACCAAGGACAGCGGCACGGGCCTGAAGTCCATTGTGATGTGGGACCCGGAGAGCCAGATCAAGTTCGCCACCAACGAGCCGCTGCGCCCGTTCTTCCGGCAGAGCCAGATCGAGCGTTTCGTCGTCGACAACCGTGGTCCGGGCGTGCAGCACATCGCGCTCAGCGTGCCCAGGATCATTGACGCGGTGGACTGGCTGCAGGCCAAGGGCTTCAAGTTCCTGGCCGCGCCGGCCACCTACTACGAGATGCTGGGCGCGCGCCTGAAGAGCGTGGGCTGGGACGTCGAGAAGATCCGCGAGCCGATGGCGGAGCTGAAGAAGCGCAACATCCTCGTCGACGGCAGCAGCGAGGGGTACATGCTGCAGATCTTCCAGGAGGAGCTGAAGGCGGTGGACGGTCGCGAGGAGGCGGGGCCCGCGTTCTTCGAGATCATCCAGCGCGCGGGCGACCGCGGGTTCGGCTACGGCAACTTCCGTGCGCTCTTCGAGGCCATCGAAGCGGCGCAGTCCTCCCGCAAGGACTGAGGAGGACACCATGTTGGACCGACTCACACTGGGTGCGCTGGCCGACAAGCCGCACACCGTCATGCGCGACACCAGCGGCAAGCTCCTCTTCGAGCATTGCTTCACGCGCCTGGGCTTCGACGGTGCGTACACCATCAGCTACCACAAGAACGGCCCCATGGAGGACGTGGGCCTCGAGGCCACCGAGCGCGGCTGGCAGAAACCGGAGCGCCTTCCCGCGTCGGTGGCGCGTCGGCTGTTCCTGGGGCCCAACCTGAAACTCAAGGGCCGGCCGCTGGACGCGCGCGTCGTGGTGCTCAGCAATGACGACGTCAACGTGGCGCTGTGTCGTCCCGACCAGGATGACGACGCGTTCCTGGCCAACAACGACGCCGACGACCTCTACTACCTGCATGAAGGCAGCGCGAAGCTGGAGACGCCCTACGGCGCGCTCGACGTGGGACCCGGCGACTACGTGTGGCTGCCGCGCTCGCTGCCCTACCGCTTCGTGAAGGTGCAGGGAGGGTTGTGGCTGCACCTGGAGATTCGCCACGGGCTGCGCATCCCGCACCAGTACCTGAATCCCGCCGGGCAGCTGAAGATGGACGCGCCGTACGCGCACCGGGATTTCCGTCGACCCACGAGCATCCCGCAGGAGGACGCGCCCTCGACGGTGATCATCAAGCGGCAGGATCAGTTCACGCTGCGCAAGTGCAAGCACAGCGTGCTGGACGTGGTGGGCTTTGACGGGTTTGTCTATCCCATTGCGTTCAACATCGAGCGGTTCTCGCCCAAGACGGGGCAGATCCACATGCCGCCGCCGGTGCACGCGGTGTTCGCCGCCACGGGACTCATCGTGTGCAACTTCGTCCCGAGGCTGACGGACTTCCACCCCAAGGCCATCCCGTGCCCGTACCCGCACAGCAGCGTGGATTGCGACGAGATGATCTTCTACTGCCGCGGGAACTTCACGTCCCGTCGTGGCGTGGGGCCGGGCGCCATCAGCCTGCACCCCGCCGGCATCCCGCATGGTCCGCACCCCGGCGCGTACGAAGCGTCCATTGGCACCTCGCGCACCGAGGAGCTGGCCGTCATGGTGGATACGTTCAAGCCGCTGCAGCCCACCGTGGCCGCGCAGTCCGTGGAGTTCACGGACTACCACGCCAGCTGGCGCACCAACTCCTGAATCACACCTTCAACGACGACGCAAACGCATCCAGCTGCGCTTCCGCCGGGCTGCCCGCCACCAGCTTGCGCGCGCTGTCCGCCAGGCTGCGTGCGGTGTCCATGAGCCCGCAGCTCCGCGCCAGCATGGCCGCGCTCACCAGGTCATCGACGTCGATCTCCGGGTTGGTGGGGAGGCTCTCCAGCGCCTGGCGCGCGTCGTCGTGGCGGCCCTGCTGCACGGCCAGCTTCACCAGGTCCAGCAGCGTCTCACCCATGCCACGCTCCAGCGCATAGGCGGCCTTGAGGTGGTCCAGCGCTTCGGCGGCGTGCTGCGTCTGCGTCTCCACCTTGGCGAGCAGCCGGCGCACGCGCACGCGGTCCACGCCGGGGTCATCCACCCACGACTTCAGCGCCTCCCGCGCCTTGTCCGTCTCACCGGCACCCACCAGCGCCTCGGCCCACAACACACGCACCTCGGGGTGGTCCGGCACGCTCTCACGCAGCGCGGAGGCCAATGCCAACGCGCCGCGCTTCTCCCCCACCTCCAGGAAGATGCGCAGCTGCAACAGCCGGGCATTGAGCGCGCCGGGCACGTTCTCGAACAGGTCCTCGAGGATTCCCAGCGACTCCCGGTACTGCCGCGAGCGGAACATCAGCTCCGCCAACGTCACGAACGGCGCCACGAACGCCGGCGCCAGCACCATGGCCATCTCCAGCAACGTGCCGCCGCGCGCCGGGTCCCCCATGGCGACGAGAACCTGTGACAGCTGGTAGCGCGCCACCGCGTGCAACGGAGCGCTGCGACTGACCTCCACCAGCTCCTCGAGCGCGTCGTGGAGGTTGCCGCGGGCGGCGTGGACCAGCGCCAACGTGTAGTGCTCCGCCACGCCCTCCGGTCGACGCTGCAATGCCGCCTTCACCCGCGCATCCGCGCGTGCCAGGTCGCCCTGCGCCAAGGCCACGCCGGCGTCGGCCAGGGCCATGCGCGGGTCGTCGCGGTGGCCGTTCATGGCCTCCACCGCTGCCTGTCGACGACCCTCCATGAGATTCGCGCGCACCGCGATGGTGCGGGCCAACGCCTGCTCGTCGGTGAGCGTACCGGCGGAGGGGCCGGGCTTGAACCCCAGCTTGTCCGCCACCACCAGCGCGCCGGAGGTATCCGCGCGACCCAGGCAGACCTCCGCCTCCCCCTCCAGCCCCTCAGGCACCGCGAGCTTGCCCTGCGGCACCACGTCAAGCGGCTGGTACCCGGGCTGCCCGGGCACCGCCCGCAACGCGACCATGTTCACCGGTCCGGGCGTGGCGCCGGGCGCCGGGCGCGGCAGTCGCAGGGTGTCCCGTCGGGAGGTGGCCTCCGAGGGGGCCTGGGCGTTCTCATCTGCCACGGTCATGGGTCCCCTTATGGCACAAAGAGGCCGGCGCGGTCGTGGCCTTCATGGCCGCCGCTCTTCCGCCGGCGTGTCGGGCTGGTGATGCGGGTCGGCCGCCACAAACGCGGGGTGAGCCTCCAGCGTGGCCGCCAGCCGGCGGATGGTGGGGTACGGCTCCAGGTCCACCCCGAACCGACGCCCGTTGAACACCTGCGGCAGCAGGCACACGTCCGCCAGCGAAACCTTCTCGCCCACGCAGTACGTGCCCGCCGTCTCGGGGAGAAGCGCCTCCAGCGCGTCGAAGCCCCGTCGGATCCAGCGCGCCGCCCAGGCCTTGCGCACGTCGGGGGACGCGCCGAATTCCTGCTCCAGCGCCAAGAGCAGGCCCAGGTTCTGGACGGGGTGGATGCCCGCGTTCACCAGCTCCGCAATCCACCGGATGCGTGCGCGCTCCTCGAGGGTGCCGGGAAGCAGCGTGGGCTCGGGGTACTTCTCCTCGAGGTAGTGGATGATCGCCAGCGACTCCCCGATGCGCGTGGTCTTCCCGCCCTCCTCCACGACGAGAAGCGGCACCGTGGCCATGGGGTTCCGCGCCTTGTACGCCGGCCGCAGGTGCTCACCGCCGTCCTTCAGCAGATGCACGGGAACCAGCGTGTACGGGATGCCCTTGAGCTGCAGCGCGGTCCGCACACGCCACGACGCCGACGAACGGAAATACGAATAGAGCGTGATCATCCGGCGAGCTTCTCCACCACCTGGTCAATGGCGCCGAAGATGCTCCTCCCGTCCTTCAGCATTTCAATGCGCACGCGGTCGCCAAAGCGCAGGAACGGGGTCTTGATCTCGCCGGTGTCCAGCTTCTCCAGCATGCGCTTCTCCGCCAGGCAGGAGCTGCCGCGGCTGCGGTCCTTGTTGCTCACCGTGCCACTCCCGAGCACCGTTCCCGTCGCCAGCGGGCGGGTCTGCGCCACGTGCTGGATGAGGTCATGGAAGCTGAAGTGCATCTCCGGGCCGGCCTCGGGGTCGCCGAACTTCGTCCCGTTGAGGGAGGTGATGAGTGGCAGGTGCACGCGACCATCCCGCCAGCTCTCGCCCAGCTCGTCGGGTGTGACGGCCACGGGACTTAGCGAGGACGGCGGCTTGGACACGAAGAACCCGAAGCCCTTCTCCAGCTCCCTGGGCACCAGGTTGCGCAGCGTGACGTCGTTGCAGAGGCAGAGCAGGCGCACATAGCGCGCGGCGTTCTCCTTCTTCGTCCCCTGCGGCACCTCACCGAGGATGACGCAGACCTCGCTCTCGAAGTCGATGCCCTGCTCCTCGCTCTGGTGGCGGATGGGCGCGGACGGCGGAAGGAAGGGATCGCTGCAACCCTGGTAGACCAGCGGGTCGGTGTACAGCGAAGACGGGAGGTCCGCGCCGCGCGCCTTGCGCACCAGCTCCACGTGGTTCACGTACGCGCTCCCGTCGACAAACGCGTATGCGCGCGGCAGCGGGGAGAGCGCATCCTTCTCGTTGAACGGGACCGCGCCGGGGGCCTGGCCGGATTCGAGTTTGTCCGCCAGCGCGCGCAGCGGCGACTCCACCTGCTCCCACCGGTCCAACGCATCCAGCAGCGTGCGGGCGATGTCCGTGGCGCGCACCGCCATCTTGAGGTCCCGGCTGACGACGTGGAGCGCACCGTCCTTGGTGCCATTGGGGAGCGTGGCGAGTTTCATCTGCTGCCTCTCACGGATTGCATGCGGGCTCGGTGTTCTCGACGTTGCAGCCCTGCGTGTTGATGACGAACGCCGTGTCGACGAGGTCCTCGGCCACGTTTCCCGCGCCGCCGAATTCCGCGCCACCCCACGGGTCGTAGTTCATGAGGGTCTGGCTGGTCCAACCGTGCTCGGCGTTGATGAAGCCCTGCGTGGTCAGGTTGTTCACCAGCGGCCGGCCCGGCTCTCCCGCGTTCACCATGGGCGGGTTGGTTGGCGTGGTGTTGAGGCCGCAGCCGCCGAAGTCGCAGATGAGGTTCTGGTCGCAGCGCTGCTCCTTCACGTAGCCGCCGTGCTTGTTCACCGACGCGAACACCACCGGGTACAACGCGCCGTTCCGGCACGCCGTGGTGCACGCGCCGCCGGGTGCGCACGGGCCACAGTCCGTCACCACCTGGCAGACCGTTCCCTGGTGGCTGATGGAGCGCACGGCCAGGATTCCCGTCGGTGCGGGCACGCCCGGGTCCACCACCACGCCGAATGCCTCGTTGTCCCCCTCGTGCGACGACGCCCCGCAGTCCCGGTCATACAAGACGTCAAACCAGATCATGATGCGCGCGGTGTCGTCGGGATGTGGCGCCACGCGGAAGAGCACGCCGTGGGTGGTGCACTCGTCGTCGGGATGCAATGAGAAGAAGGGGAAGTAGTCGTGCGCCAGCTGGGCCTCGAACCCGTCGTCAACGCCGTCGCCGTCGTTGTCACCCGACGGGGTGGCGGCGTCGGCACCGCCCGCGTCGAGCGTGCCGGCGTCGGTGGGCTGCGCCGCGTCCGTGGGGAAGGCCGCGTCGGTCCCACCAGCGTCAGGCACGCTCCCGTCTTCCGTTGAGCCATCCAGCGCGCCAGCGTCGGGCCGGTTGATGAAGCAGACGCAGGCGTCAGGTCCCGGGGACGTGGTGGGGCACCCGACGAGGGAGATGGTCACCGCGAGGAGGGGCGCCACGTTGCCCGGGATGTTCCGTTGCAGCGTGCGCACCATGGGCGGCTCCGGTTTAGCGGTCGCACTCGCCGCCGATCATGTTGATCGAGTCGAAGATCGGGACGAGGTCGGCGAGCATGCGGCCCTTCATGAGGGTGTCCAGCGTGGCGGTGTGGATGAAGCACGGCGGACGACAACGCGCCTTCCAGGCCCGACCACCACCGTCGGAGACCAGGTAGAAGCCCAGCTCCCCGTTGGCGGCCTCGGTGTACGCGTAGGCCTCGCCCGGCGGGACGTGGATGCCCTCCATGATGATCTTGAAGTGCGAGATGAGCCCTTCAATGGAGTAATACACGTTGTTCTTGCCGGGCAGCGCCACCGCCGGATCGTCGACGAGCATGGCGCCCTTGGCGGGCATCTGCTCGAAGCACTGCTGGATGATGCGACGGCTCTGGCGGATCTCCTCCAGGCGGCACAGGAAGCGGTCGTAGCTGTCACCGCGCTGGCCCACGGGCACCTCGAACTGCAGGCGGTCATAGACCAGGTACGGCGAGGCCTTGCGCACGTCGTAGGGCACGCCGGTGGCGCGCAGGCAGGGACCGGTCCAGCCCCAGTTCACCGCCTCCTCCGCCGTGATGGTCCCCACGTTCATCATGCGGTCGACGAAGATGCGGTTGCGCTTGGTGATGCCCTCCAGGTCCTCCACCATCTTCATGGTGAGGTCCAGAGTCTCCAGCACGCGCTCCTTCCAGCCTTCCGGCGCGTCATTGGAGGCACCGCCAATGCGCGTCCACGTGGTGGTCATGCGCGCGCCGCACAGCTCCTCCACGCGGTCCCAGAGACGCTCACGCGCCTGGATGAGCCAGAAGAAGCCGGTGAGGCCGCCCAGCTCCATGGCCTGCGCGGCGCTGCACGTGAGGTGGTCCGTGATGCGGCTGATCTCGCTGGCGATGACGCGGAGATACTTCACGCGGTCGGAGAGCTTGGGGCCCAGGCCCAGCAGCTTCTCCACGGCGAGCGCGAAGGTCACGTTGTTCATCAGCGGGCTGACGTAGTTGAGCCGGTCCGTGTACGGGAAGCACTGCGTCCACGTCACGTTCTCGCAGCTCTTCTCGAAGCCACGGTGCAGGTAGCCCACCAGCGTGTCGCTCTTGACCACCGTCTCACCGTCCAGCTCCACCTTGATCTTCACGGTGCCGTGGGTGGCCGGGTGCGAGGGGCCCATGTTGATCTCCATGTGCTTGGTGTGGAGATCACCGGCCAGGTCCGCCTCGTGCTCGGGACGGATGAAGTCGTCCTCCGACTCCTTTTCCCAGGTCTTGTCGTCGTGGGCGGCGTGCGTGCTCATGTTCTTCTCGTCGGAAAGTGCGGGTTGGGGCTCAGGCGTCGGGGTTCTTCATGGGGATGAGCGGCTGGCGCTTGCGCATGGGGTAGTCCTTGCGCAGCGGGTGCCCCACGAACTCCTCGTACAGCAGGATGCGACGCAGGTCGGGATGGCCATCAAAGCGGATGCCGTACATGTCCCAGACCTCACGCTCCATCCAGTTGGCGCTCTTCCACAACGAGACCACGCTGGGGACGGTGAGATCCTCGAGGTCCACGGGCACCTTCAGGCGCAGGCGCCACCCGTGCTTGAGCGAGGTGAGGTGGTAGACGACCTCGAAGCGGGGCGCCTTTCCGTCGGTGCGCAGCTTCTCCGCGCCCGGGCTGGCCACGCGCACCTGGGGCTTCATGCCCAGGTAGTCCACCGCGGTGAGGTCCGAGAGCATGGAGAAGTCCATGTCCGGGCTCTCCTTCAGCCACGTGCACACCGTGATCAGCCCGCGCCGGTCGACGATGGCGGTCTCATCACCGTGCATGCTGTGGGTTCCCACCACCTCCTGGGGGAACTTCCGCTGCAGTCGTTCCAATGCTTCCTTGGACATGCGTTCCTCGGGGTGGGGCCGCGGTAGGCAGCAGCCCCAGGGGAACGGCGTCATACCGTTGTGCCGGGGGCGGGTCCAGCGTCAAACGGCCCGGTTCCGGGAGTGTTGGGGCGGGAGGGCTCGTCGACGGCCACAGGGGCACACGACAACGCCTCAGCGCTTCCTGCCCTTGCCCTTCTTGCCGGTGGCAGCCTTGGGCTCCTCGGCAAGCTGGAAGAGCAACGGGAACTCCATGGCAAAGAATCCGCCGGTGGGCTTGGGCCACGCGTGGGCGCGCACCTGCTGCTTCACGCACTCCACCATGGCGGCGTCCTTGAGCCCATCCTCCTTCACCGCCAGCTTCGAGAACGTGCCGTCCTCCTCCAGCTCCACGTCGAGGACCAGCTTGCCCTCCAGCTTGGGATTCTGCTTGCGCGCCGCCTCATGACACGTGCGCGACTTCTCCCCCACGGCGGCGATGGCCGGGCCAATGAGCTTGGTGTCCAGCGTGCCGGGCTTGCGCTTGGCCTTGTTCTCCCCCTCGGCGGCGGGCGCGGCAGCCGCGGGTGCATCCGGCGTGGCGGCGGGCTTGGGCTGCGCCACCTCGGCGGGCGTGACCGGCTTCTCCTCGCCGCCGCTGAGCGCGAACACCGCGCCCACGATGGCCAGCACCACGCCGCCGGCAATCATGGCCACCTTCTTGCCGCTGGGCTGGATGGGCTCGAACTCACCGGGCTCGGGGATGCCCGCCTCGATGGTCCTGGTGCGCTGTGCGGGAGCCTGCTGGCGCTTCACGCGCTCCACGGCCACCTGGTGCAGCGCGTCTTCCAGCGTCTTGCGTGAGATGCCCGCGGCCTCACCGGCCTTGTAGAACGCGCCCACGTCGTCGGGGGAAGCGTTGGGCGGCGGCTTGTGCTCACCACTGGCGGCGCGACCGAGCGCGCGGGCCAGCTCCTGCGGCTGGAACTGGAAGGGCTGGCGTGTCACAGGGTCCACGCTGGGCTCCGGGCTCGTCGGGGCGCTCACCGGCGCGGGGGGCACCACGGCGGGCGGCGTCCCCACCGTGGGCTCCGGTGACGACGGAGCGGGCGCCGCGGACGCCACCGCCGGGCCTGGCTCCGACGGAGCGGCCACCGCCTGCCCCAGGTCCACCGACGGAGACGCGGTGGCGGCGGGCTGCGGCGAGGGCGTGGTGGCCATGTGCTTCTCGGCCAGGTCACGCAGGGCGCGGTTGCGGTCCAGGTCGGTCTGGCTGGTGGTGTCCTGGAAGAACCGGATGGAGGCGTCAGGCTCCTCGCGCGCCACCTTGCTCTTGGCGTCGCCGGTGACCTGCACCTGGAACTTGTGCCCGCACACGCCGCAGAACTTGGCGGCGGCGGGGAGCTCGGTTTGGCAGCGGGGACACTGCATGGCGGCGGAGGCTAGGTGCGGTGCGGCACGGCGCACAAGCCCCCGGCGCATGGATGTTTGCGGTGCCCGGGGGAGATGGGCCATTTTCCGGGGCATGGTGCGTTCCGTAGCAACCCAGGACGCAGGCGCAGGCGCCGCGCTCCTGGACGCGCTCTACGCCTCCGAGCTGCGCGCTCCCCTCGAGACAGCCCGTCAGGTCTTCGTCAACCGCGACCTCCGCCTGGACACCGTCAAGGGCGTGGGGTTCGACATGGACTACACGCTGGCCATCTACAAACGCGTGCCCATGGAAGAGCTCCAGTACAAGCTCACCATCGAGAAGCTGATCAACAAACGTGGGTACCCGGCGGAGATTGCCAACATCCCGTATGACCCCACGTTCGTCATCCGCGGTCTGGTGGTGGACCGGCTGCGCGGCAACATCCTGAAGATGGACGCGCACGGCCACGTCGGTCGCGTGTTCCATGGTCGACGGAAGCTGCCACGTGAGGAGCGCAAGGAAGTCTACCGCACCGTCAGCGTGCGCCTCTCCAAGAACAAGCACTACGCGTCGCTGGACACGTTGTTCTCCATGCCGGAGGCCTGCCTCTACGCGAACCTCGTCGACCACTTCGAGGCGCGCCACGCGGCCGGACGCGGCGTGGAGCCGCTGCATCCGCCGCCACCTGTCGAGGGCGAGGCGCCCAACGGCCCACCGCCGGTGATGGACTATGACAAGCTGTTCGTGGACGTGCGGGAGTGCATTGACGAAGCGCACCGCGACGACAGCCTGAAGTCCATCATCAAGCGCGACCTCGCGCAGTACATCCTCAAGGACCCGGAGCTGCCGCTGACGCTGCACAAGCTGCGCAGCAGTGGCAAGAAGCTCTACCTCATCACCAACAGCCTCTGGGACTACACCTCCCACGTCATGAGCTTCCTGCTGGAGGCGGGTCTGCACGAGTACCCGTCGTGGCGGCAGTTCTTTGACGTGGTGGTGGTGGGCTCCTCCAAGCCGCGCTTCTTCACGGAGCAGAACCCGTTCCTGGAGGTTGACGTCGTCACCGGCCTGCCGCGGCCCAACCACCTGCCGGAGCGCTTTGAGCGCGGGCACGTGTACCAGGGCGGGAACATCCACGAGTTCGAGCGTCGCACCGGCCTGCGTGGCGACGAGATCCTGTATGTGGGTGACCACATCTACGGCGACATCATGCGCTCCAAGAAGGACAACCTGTGGCGCACGGCGCTGGTGGTGCAGGAGCTGGAGGAGGAGATCCAGACGGTGGAGACGCACCGCGCGCGGCTGTGGGCGTTGGCCGACCTGGACCGCAAGCGCTACGCGCTCGACGACGCCGTCAGTCAGCAGAAGGCCCTGCTGGCGCGTATTGAGCAGGACATGGCGGCGGGGGGAAGCGGGCTGGTGCAGAACGCGGAGCCGGCGGCGGTGGAGGCGGCCACGCGGCAGCTGCGTCGCCAGCTGGACGACGACAAGCGCGCGTTGAAAGCGGTGGCCACGCAGGCGCAGGAGATCGAGGCGGAGGTGGCCAACGCCATCAACCCGCACTGGGGCATGGTCTTCAAGGAAGCGCACGAGCTCAGCCGCTTTGGTGAGCAGGTGGAGGACTACGCGTGCATCTACACGTCACGCGTGAGCAACCTGCTGTACTACTCGCCCATGCACTACTTCCGCGCGCCGAGAATCCAGATGCACCATGAGCAGGTGGCGCTCAGCGGCGCGCGCAAGGCTCCGTGACGACGGGAATCACGGGATACAGGTCCCGTCGGGCTGGCATCCGTTGGGGCAGCAGCTCGTTACGCCCGCGCCGTTGAAGCACACACGCTTGGCGGCATTGTTCGGGTCCGCGGGACACGTGAAGCCGTTGACGGGCGGCAGGCAGCTGTTGGGGAGCGTGTTGAAGCCCCACTCGCAGCAACCTCGGCTTCCGCTGTTGTTGCACGTGGTTCCCGGCGTGCAGATGTTCAGGTTGGCGCCGATGCAGACGCACGCGCCGCTGACGCACGTCTCTCCGCCACCGCCGCCGTTCACCGGGCAAGACGACCCGAGGGTGTCGTCGCAGCCGCACTGACCGGGCTCCAGGCCGTCGGTCCCGCAGGGCGCGGAGCCAACGGTGTAGAGGCACGCCTCCCTGCAAATGCCGCAGTTGTTGACGTCGGTTTCGAGGTTGACGCAGCCACCAGGACAACAATCCGGCGTCGTTCCTTGAGGGTCGCAGGTTGCGTTGCCCGGCTCATCGAGGCAGTCGCAAATACGCGGGACGTTGTTGCGACAATAATCTGCCACGACGTGAGTCCGCGTCGGTCCCGGCACCGGACTGCCACACGCATCCTCGTTCGCCGCCGTAGGACTGCACTGGCACGCGCCAACGCCACTCTCCGCGACGCAGTTGAGTCCACCCGCCACGGGATCACAGGTCCTTCCCACCTCGCCACAGTTGCCCGCCGGCATTCCGGCGTCGCGCGCGGGGAAGTTCTGCGGCACACACGTCCCTGCCACGCCAGCGTCGGGCGCGGGACTGGCGCACAGGTCCTGGAAGCCGCCCACCGACTCACACACCGTCTGCGTCGCCACGGGCTGGCCGTTGTTCGGCGTGCAGCCACACGTGGCCGAGTGATAGGCCGCGCGCACCGTGTTGTCCGCCGGCTCACCCACGAGCACCGTCCCCGTCAGCGAGATGCACTCACCGCCCGCCGCCTGCGGGCTGCACGCGGACACGGCGCCGCCCGTCGCCACGTCGGCGACGCACCCGCACGCCTCGGTCTCGTCGGTGCACTGCCCACCGCAGCAGATGGGAGCGTCGGGACCGCAGCTGCTGTCGTCGACGCAGATGCACGGCAGCGCCTGGTCCGTGGTGCAAACGGGTTGCTCGGCCGGACACGCCTGCCCATCGTTGCGCGCGGCACACGCGGGAGCACCGCCCTGGCACACGTCCGCGTTGGGCTGGGGGATGGGGCTGTCGCACGCGCCGCAGTTCGCCGGGTCCTCGTCGGTGTCCACGCACGCGCCGTGGCAGTTGGTCTCATCCGCGGTGCAGCATGCTTGCACACCACCGTCGGATCCGTTGTTGCATGCGGACGACGACGAACTGCCGCCGGACGACGATGACGACGACGAGCCGGTCCCGCCTGCGGTTGATGTGGTCCCAGACGCGCCGCTCGATGACGAAGGTGAGGAGGAACTGCCAGACGTTGCTGTCGATGTGGACGAGGAAGAGGTGCTCGCCGAGGTCGTGGAGGAAGATTCCGCCGATGAGGATTGCTGCGCCTCGGACGTGCTGCCGGACGAAGAAGCGCTGCCTGACGTCGATGAGCCGGAGCCCGCGCCAGATGACGACTCACTCCCGAGCCCCCCGTCTCGGCTCCGGCTGCCAATCCGACACACGCCCGCGGCCACATCGCAGTACGCGTCCTCCGGACACTCTTCGTCGGAGGTCGTGCACGTTGCGGCCTGGAAGTATTGGCATCCCGCGCCAAGCAAGAGGAGAGCGGCCAACACACTTGTTCGCGGTGCCATCGCAATCTCCTCAACCGTCCAGCTACGGCCAAGCTACCGCATGTTGACTCCAGGGAGTGAACGCACCGCGCCGAGGACACGGCGTCGCAGACGAGTTAGCATTCGCGCATCATGTCCCTGCGACGACCACCGCAACACCCACCGCCGTATGACACGTCCGCCGAGGCGCTGGAGCGCGTGACGGAGGTGGAGCCCATCGTCGTCGGGGGGCCGGGGGGGCAGCACCGCAACAAGACCGAAAGCGGCGTGCGCCTGTTCCATCCGCCCAGCGGTCTCATCATCACCGCCACCGAGCGACGCAGTCAGCACGCGAACAAGGAAGTCGCCTTCGAGCGGCTGGTGGAAGCGCTCAAGCGCCTCAACTACAAACCCAAGCCACGCACCGCCACCAAGCCCACCCGCTCGTCGCAGCGACGTCGCGTGGAGGACAAGAAGGCGCGCGGACGCGTCAAGGCGTCACGCGGTCGCGCGCGCCTGGATGACTGACGGGCGGAAGGGAAGAAACCACGCGCCCCGACGAGGAAGGCCGAGGCGCGCGGAAGGGATTCACTTCTTGGCGGGCGCGGGCTGCGCAGGCTGGGCCGCGGGGGTCGCCTGCACCGGCGTTGCAGCGGGAGGCGGTGCGGCAGCGGCCGCGTCGGTCACGCCCACCAGGTCCAGGTGCAGCACAACCTCATCCTTGTTCTTCAATGCGCCCAGCGCCGCGCTGTACGGCGAGTAGCCGAAGCTGCTCTGGTTGAACTTCAGCTGGCCGGTACCGCGCACCGTGTTGCCCTCGACAACCACCTTGGCCGGGAAGCTCACGTCCTTGGTGACGCCGCGGATGGTCAGCTTGCCCGCCACCAGGAACTGACCCTCACCCTGCTTGGTCACCTTGGTCGAGACAAAGCTCATCGTCGGGTACTTGGAGGTGTGGAGCTGGTTCTCCGCGCGCATGTTGCTTTCGATCTCCGCGCGGTCCTTCTCGTTGGGCCCCTTCTCGTAGCCGAACCTCTTCCGCACCTCGGGCACGTCCGCCTTCAGGCTCGCCGTCTTCACCTCCACGTTGACGGCGGTGCCGTCGGGCGCGGCCGGGTCGAACTTGATGGTGCCGCTGTAGTCCGTGGCGTTGACGATGTGGTCATGACCCAGGCTCCCCGCCATCCCGCCGATGAACGTCTGCACCACCAGCGAGCTCTTGGCCGGATCCACCTTGTAGTCGGCCGCCCAGGCCGTCCCGCCGCCAACGGAAACCGTCAACCCCAGCACGACTCCCAGCGAACGCACATTCCGCATGCTCATGCTCCTTGGTTTGGGTGAGTTCTTGCCCCGTGTGCTGCGTTACTTGGAGGGCTTGGTTGGGGTCAACAAAACGTTTTCCCGCAACCTTGGACGTCGTCACTGGCGCATTGCTTCACAACCGGGCGGGGGGACGCACGCGCCGCAGCAGGTGCGCCCAGCGGAAGTAGGCCCGGATGGACTGCCCCTCGCCGTTCAGCGGCGCCTGGAACAGCTCCCGCACCTGGTCGCGCGTCACCTTGCCGTGCATCAGCGCGTAGTACAGCCGCTCGCCCTGCCAGTAGCCCAGCACGTGCGCCACGCCGTACTGCAGCGGCGAGGGCGCGGCCAGGACCTCCAGCACCCCGCCCAGCTCCCGTGCCAGCTCCCCCTCACGGTGCGAGAGCGCCAGCTGGGCAATGCGCGCGTCGGTCTCCCGGCCAGGTGGCGGCTGTTGCACCAGCTCACGCATGGCCTTGGGGTCGGGCGCCTTCCGTCGGTGGTTGACGAGCTTGCTGCCAAAGAAGCCCATCATCTCGTTGAGGGCGGTGTAATAGAACGCGTCCACCGCGCCGCGCGGCTCCGCGTCGCCGCCGCAGGCGTGCCGGACGAAGTGCGTGGCCTCCTCCGCGGCGTGGTTGATGGACGGGCTGGCCAGGTACGCCACCCGCGCGCGCGGCAGGTAGAAGCTCTCCCCGCGGGCAATCTGGCTCTTGAGATGCCCCAGCTCCCGCGGCGTCAACGTCCCGCTGCGACGCAGCCCATTGAGGAACCGCAGGTCTCCCACGCTGTGCACGGTCACGCCGTCCAGCTCGGTGTCGACGTTGACGCCCAGCAGCTGCGCCACCAGCCGCGCACTCTCCCGGAACTGCTCCGCGCTCACGCCGGCATCCAGCAGCGCGCGGTCGTCCTCCTCCAGCCAGAGCAGGAAGCTCTGCTGGCAGATGAGCGGCGGCGTGGCGTTCAGCGAGAAGATCCCCGGCGCCACGCGCACCACCTCCGCCTGGTGCTCCAGTCCGCGCTCGGTGAGCTTGGCGTAGATGCCCTCCGGGTTCTGGTAGACAATGACCTCCTTCAGCGCGCGTGCCCGTCGAGGATCCCGCTTGGCCAGCGCCTTCTTCACCGCGGTGGGCAGGTGCGGCGGGGCCATGTGCAGCTCACCCATCAACGCCAGCACCGGTCTCCCCGCCGCCAACGCAATGGCAATGCGCTCGGCCGCGTAGTCGTCGCGCTCCTGGAGGGTGACCCCGGGCTTGCTGGCCAGGTCCAACGCCAGCGCCGTCAGGCCGTGCTCCCGGACCAGGTCCAGGATGGGACGGAAGGGCTCGAACGAGCCGAAGATCCAGTGGCGCTGGAAGCCAATGCGCTGGAGGAAGCTGGCCTCTCCCAGCTTGCCGGCCACGTGCAGGTCCAGCGCGCGCTGGTGACGACCCTGCACCACCTCCAGGCCCACGCACAGGTCGGGGCGGGTGGGCGCCAGGCGACGCAGCAGGCGCACGCAGGTCTTCTGGGCCTGCGGCAGCGTGTGGTAGTCGCCCAGGTAGATGACGTCGGCGTCGTGCAGCTCGGTGAACAGCTCATCCGGCGTGCTGACGGCCTGGTAGCGACGGGTGTGGTTGCGGTAGCGCGCCTCGTAGCGACGGAAGTCCGGGCCGGTGTCGGCCACGGAGGCGGCGATGCGCTCCTGGTTCCTGCGGTAGATCTCGCGGTGAAGCGCGGCCAGGTCGCGCTGGATGTTGTCGGTCACGGAAGCGGTGGGGGGAGCGGCTCCGTACCGTCCGGGGTCGCCGTGCAGGGGTGGGCCGCGGGAACGCGCGCCAACACCGTCTCAGGCCGATGCGGCCTTGGTTTCGCTCTTGGTGCTGGACTCGCTCTTGGACTCCGGCTTCTTGTCCTTGGAGCCCGACGAGGAGCTGTAGAGGTCCGAGTACCAGCCGCCACCCTTGAGGTGGAACGCGCTGTGGCTGATGAGCTTCTCCAGCTTGGCCTCACCACACTTCTCACAGGTGGTCAGGGGTGGGTCCGACATCTTCTGCACCACCTCGTGGTGGGACCCGCAGGCGGAACACTCGTACTCGTAGATGGGCATGACCTACTCCAACGGACCTGGCAGCCGGGCGTTGGTCGACTGAGCCACCCGGGCAAGACGGAGGCCAAAGTATGGAGTGGCAACGAGGGTGTCAACATCCGCCCAACCATCCGGCCTGGAGCGCGGGCCGGGGCTGAGGCAGGTCTGCGGCCAGGGCTTCAGGCGTTCACGGACCGGAGCGCGGCGTCACGGAGGCGTTCGAAGGCCGCCCGGTCGGAGGTGGCCTTGAGCTTCCCGCCCAGCACGATGTTGGCCACCGACACGCCCATGGCGACGATCCGCGACTGCAGCAGGATGTGCACCATGGCGACGTCCTTCATGATGGGCTCCGACCACTTCGTGTACTGCACGCGCGCGTCGGTCTCGTAGCCCGTGACGCCGGACCAGTCATGGAAGGTGACCACGGAGGAGCCTGACCGCTCGAAGGTCTGCATCCAGCCGCGTTCCAGCAACTGCACGCATTCCATGTCCACGTGACCGCTGACGGCGGTGCAGTAGATGCCGCGCGCCGGCGACCACCACCGCCCCTCCCACTGCGCACGCTTGACCTGCTCTCCGTCGTGGAAGTGCGCCATGTCTCCCCCCGATCCCATTCAGCGGGTCCGCGCGCTCCGCCGACGCGCCAGGCGCGAGACTACCACCATGGCCGCAATCCCCAGGAACAGCCCGGGATCCAG
>JBFMGU010000210.1:0-18050 GCA_040752415.1 Myxococcota bacterium | reverse complement strand
CCCAGCAGCTGCTCCTCCACCTCCACCAGCCGCCGCCTCCCGTCCACCAGCACCGCCGGCCGCAGCACGCGCTCCGCGGTGTCCTGGCTGGTGGCGCTGGTCTCCTGCACCGCGCCCTCCGCCTCGGAAGGCTCGCAGAACACGCGCGGCACCCCCGCGGAGGTGGATTCCATGCGTCGGAACGCGGCGCAGTTCAGGCACCGTTTCAGCGGCACCGGCTGGCGATGGCGCGGGCAGGCCACCTCCAACACGACCCGCTCCTCACCCCGCGGGGTGTGCAGGTTGGTGGTGGTGATCCGACAGACCACAAGCTTGGGAGGTGGTGTCATTCCGCAGGTCCTTGCCTGGGACCGCAAGCAATGCGGATGCCGAGGGTCTCCCGAGGAGGACGCCAGCTGAAACGCGAAAACACTGCGGCACCACCCGGAAGTGGCGCATCGGTTTCGTTGCGGGCGGCAAATGCCGCGCATCCCGGGGAGCCGGACCGTCCGTGGGATACCCTCCGGCTGGGCTGTGCCGCGGGCGCGCCTGGCACCGCCATTGCGTCCGGGCTCGGACATGCGAGTGGAAACCATGGAAGCCCAGCCTGGAACGACCGCGCACCTCCTGTCCCCGGGGGAGACCGCCGCGGCGCTGGGCTCCAACCCGGATGCGGGCCTGACCGGGGAGGAGGCGGCGCGCCGGCTGGCGGCGTACGGCCCCAACGAGCTGGGCACGGAGAAGCGGGTCAGCCCCCTGGTGCTCTTGCTGGCGCAGTTCAAGAACGTGCTGATGCTGGTGCTGGTGGTGGCCACCGGGCTGTCCCTGTGGCTGGGACACACCACCGAGGCCGTCACCATTGGCATCATCATGGTGCTGAGCGCGGGGCTGGGCTTCCTGCAGGAGTACCGCGCGGAGCGCGCGCTGGAGGCGTTGCAGCGCATGGCCGCGCCCCACGCCGTGGTGGTGCGAGGTGGCCAACACCAGCGCGTGCGCGCCGCGGAAGTGGTCCCCGGCGACGTCATGGTGCTCGCGGCGGGGGACCGGGTGCCGGCGGACGGTCGCGTGATGGAGGGCGCGGACCTGCGCGTGGACGAGGCGCCGCTGACCGGGGAGAGCCTCCCGGTGGACAAACACATCCGCGCGCTGCCCAAGGGGGAGCACGCGGTGGCCGACCGCGCCAACATGGTCCACGCCGCCACCACCGTGGTGCACGGGCGCGGTCGCGCGCTGGCCACCGCCACCGGGCGCCACACCGAGGTGGGCCGCATTGCCACCATGGTCCAGCAGGTCCAGGCGCCCCCCACGCCGTTGCAGGCCAAGCTGGACAAGGTGGGCCACTACCTGGCGGTGGGCGCGCTGGGGGTGGTGCTCATCGTCGTGGTGCGGGGGTTCACCAGCGGGCAGCCGTTCCTGGAGATGCTGCTGTTCGGCATGGCGCTGGCGGTGGCGGTGGTGCCGGAGAGCCTGCCCGCGGTGGTGACGGTGACGCTGGCCCTGGGCGTCCAGCGCATGGCGGCGCGCCGCGCCATGGTGCGCAAGCTGACCACGGTGGAGACGCTGGGCAGCACCACGGTCATCTGCTCGGACAAGACCGGGACGCTCACGCAGGACCAGATGACGGTGCGCCAGCTCTACGTGGGGGGCGAGCTGTTGGAGCTGGGCGGCAGCGGCTACGAGCCCAAGGGGAGCTTCCTGCGGGGCGGCGCACCGGTGGAGCCCACTGACGTGGCCCGACAGCTGCTCACGGCCGCCCTGTTGGCCAGCGACGCACGCGTGCGCCTGGACCCCGAGACCCGGCAATGGACCGCGCAGGGTGACCCCACCGAGGGCGCGCTGGTGGTGGCGGCCATGAAGGCGGGCCTGGAGGCCGAGGAGCTGACCCGCCGGATGCCGCGCGTGGGCGAGATCCCCTTCACCTCCGACCGCAAGCGCATGACCACGCTGCACCGCGCGGACGGCGACACGGTGGCCTTCTCCAAGGGCGCCGCGGAGGTGGTGCTGGAGGGATGCACCCACGTGGCCACGGGCCATGGTCCGCGTCCGCCCGACGAGGGAACGCGCCGCGAGATCTTGGCCGCCGCGCAGGACATGCAGCGTCACGCGCTGCGCGTGCTGGCCGTGGCCGAAC
This sequence comes from Myxococcota bacterium, assembly GCA_040752415.1. Taxonomy (GTDB): domain Bacteria; phylum Myxococcota; class JACRCW01; order JACRCW01; family JACRCW01; genus JBFMGU01. The sequence goes on along the minus strand of JBFMGU010000210.1, from coordinate 15,940 downwards.
GCACCCACGCCACCACGGAGAACGCGGAGCGGGAGATGACCCTGCTGGGCCTGGTGGGGATGATGGACCCGCCCCGCCCGGAAGCGCGCGAGGCGATTGCGACGTGTCGCCTGGCGGGTGTGCGCGTGCTGATGATCACCGGCGACCACCCGCTCACCGCGCAGGCGGTGGCCCGGGAGCTGGGCCTGCCGCGCAGCGAGCGCGTGGCCACCGGCGCGGAGCTGAGCGCGCTGGATGAGCGGGCGTTGTCGCGGCTGGTGGGCGAGGTGGACATCTACGCGCGCGTCTCTCCGGCGGACAAGCTGCGCGTGGTGGGCGCGCTGCAGGCGCAGAAGCAGGTGACCGCCATGACCGGTGACGGCGTCAACGACGCGCCGGCGCTCAAGAAGGCGGACATTGGCGTGGCCATGGGCATCAAGGGCACCGACGTGGCGCGGCAGGCCGCGTCCATGACGTTGGCCGACGACAACTTCGCCACCATCGTGGCGGCGGTGGAGGAAGGCCGCGCCATCTACGACAACGTGCAGAAGACGTTGATGTACCTGTTGTCGTCGAACATTGGGGAGATGGCGCTGATGGGAGCGGCGGCGCTGTTGGGGCTGCCGGTGCCGCTCACCGCGTTGCAGATCCTCTACGTGAACCTGGTCACCGACGGGCTCCCCGCGTTGGCCCTCAGCGTGGACCCGCACGCCTCCGACCTCATGGCCCGCACCCCCACCGACACGCGCGGCCTGCTCTCCCGACGGGTGGTGTCGCAGATCGTGATGGGCGGGGTCTGGTCGGCGGTGGTGAACGTGGCGCTGTTTGCCGGTGCGCTCATCAGCGGGCGGAGCCTCCAGGAGGCCATGACGATGACGTTCGTCTCCCTGGTGCTGATCCAGTTCCTCAAGGCGTACAGCTTCCGCTCCCTGCGCGCGCACGCCTGGGAGAAGCCGTTTGCGAACCGGTGGCTGAACCTGGCCATCGTGGCGGAGCTGGTGCTGCTGGCGCTGGTGGTGCACGTGCCGACGCTGGAGAACGTGTTTGGCACGTACAACCTCACCGGCACGGACTGGCTGGTGATCCTGGGCGCCGCCGCGACGGTGGTCCCGGTGTTGGAGCTGGGCAAGCGGCTGTTCCGGTAGTGCATCCCCCGAGCGGCTGCTCGGATTCCTCCTCACGCCGGGTACATCCAGCCGCTGCCCGGGACCATCTCGGCACTCCCCGGGAGGCGCGACAATCACCCGGGGACACTCCGACAATCACCCGGGGCGGCCCGACATTCAGCCGGGACCGCTCTGGCGGGCTGCGGGAGCCTTCCCGGGTGGCGCCAAAGTGTTCCCGGGTGATTGTCGGACGCTCCCGGGTGATTGTCGGGCCCTCCCGGGCAGTGCCGAGATGGTCCCGGGTGATTGTCGGACGCTCCCGGGCAGCGCCAAAGTGTTCCCGGGTGATTGTCGGACGCTCCCGGGTGATTGTCGGGCCCTCCCAGGGTGCGCCGGCGCCGAAGGACGTGCTCGCGACCGCGTGGAGAAGGAAAGTCAGCAGTTCACCCGAGGTGCGGCGAGGGGTCAGCGGACCACCGCCGTTACGTGTTTGACTCCCCACACGCCAAACTGACGTGATTCAGCGCGCACCTCCGTCGGGAACCTGGCTTGGGCAGGCCAAGCCCGTCCGCTGCGTTCAATGATCTCCGGCGACGTTGCAGGCGGGAGCTTGGGTCGGGTCTTCCCGGCCAACCCCCACCACGCGGAAGAAGTGTCGATTCAGGGGCCGCAGTGGATTGGCAGAGAGAAACGTCTCGAGCACGGTCACAGAAGGCACCACGAGCTCCTTCCGCACGACGCGGATCTCCTGACCAGTTTGGAGATCCTGCAATACGACCTTCACTTCCATGCCGGGTGTTCGCCGGGACAACGTGAATGGCGTCTGGATGGTGCAAGCGCGCCCCGAGGTCATCACCGCTCCATCACCCTCGACGTCAACCTGGGCATGGTTCTGACCCGGACCTGCAACGATGAGCTTCACAACCTCGCGTCCCGACAGGGGCCGGGTGGGGAGCAGTGTCACGCGTGCCGCGTATCCACCCTTGTCCAAGTGCACAAAGGGGCCATACAGCACCCACCGCTTCGCGACACCACCCGCAAACACGTTCCGCAGTCCCGGGAGCGGCCCATCCTCGACGTGAACGCTGTCCAGGCCCAGGTCGATAGCAAGATGACCTGCGCCCAGTTGTGCCTCCGTCAGCGGCTCCACGGTTGCCGCGACAGCGCCTTTCGCCCACAAGCTCAGCTCGTCGGCAGGGCCGCGAACCACCAACTCCAACGGACCCTGGATCACGATGCCGGCAATGTCGGTGCCCTGCATCCGCAACACCGCGACGAGCTCTCCTGCCGATGCAACTCGCAGCAACTGGTAGGTGTCGCGGCCAACCCACGCAAAGCTCTGGGCCAAGCTGAGCTGGGCTTTGTCACGACAGGCCTCCTCCCAGTTGGCAAAACGATGAACGAGCCGCACCACGGACCTGGCCCCTTGTTGGAGCGTCGGGAATTCCGTGATGCGTTCCAGACAGGTCTCCGGGTGCGGCGCGGTCGCCCACGCCTCCGGCGAGTAATCAATCACGAATGCCGGGTTATCTCGGCCGAGGACGACGTTGTCGCGCGCGGCAAGGAACGCCATCGCAAATGGCTCGATCCCTGGCTCATTGCTGTCACCAACGAACCATGCATGTTGCGGCCGGCCGGACGCGCGAATGACGTCCATGACCTTCTCCATGGACTGTGCAGGACCCGCGTCCGCAGGCGGGCCAGCGTGATAGCCTCGTTGAGGAGGAACCCTCATCGCCTGCAGCCATGGGTGCGCAAAGAGCTCGGGCGCAAGCATGAGGTTCACGACAACGAAGGCGCTCCAAAGCGCAACCGCAGCAGCGCAAGGCTGACGCCAACTTTCGCCTCGCCACGCCGCCATGACCGCGGGCCAGCACGCCACCAGTGGCACGACGGCGGCGAGCTGGGGCATGGCATAGCGCGCATCGGCGTGCCGCCCGAAGACACCCCACGTCAACAACGACGAGGCCAGGCATAGCCAGAGCGGACGTCCCGCCTGTGCGGTCGAGAGCCGGGGCCACAGCAGCGCGCACAGCGCCAAGACGATGACGAGGAAGCCATCCAGCTGGAACTGGTGCAGGAACGCCGTTTGCTGGAAGACGCGCTGCGGGAGGCCATCCAGGAGCGACCCCGAGAATCCGGGAACGTGGGTGCTGGATTCCGACGTGCCCCTCAGGTCAGACCACCTGGCTGACAACCACGGCTGGCAGAGCAACACCGGAATGAGCAAGGCAATGAGCGCATTCCCAACGGCCTTCCACGGGGGTGGCGAGCCACCGCGACGACCGCGCACCTCCTGCACGAACTCATCGAGCAACGGGAGGACCACGAAAGCGGGGTAGGTCCATTTCGTGAGCACGCCGGCGGCGAAGGTCAACCCAAGCCCAACCGAACGCTCCACCGATGCCAGGGGGCGCTGCACGAGCAGAGCGAGCCCCACGGCGACCCACGCGGTAAGCGCGAAGTCCAACATGACCTGGTGGGCAAAATCGAACAGCATCGGCGCCGCGAGCGTCAGGAGGGGCGCCAGGGAGGCGGCAGCACGGCCACCCACGCGACGAGCCGCGAAACAGACCGCCCAGGTCATGATGACGAAGAACAGGGTTCCCGTTGCCGCCACGGCGTCGGCGGTGCGCCCCAGCGCCTGTACGAACAGCGCCGCGACGGCGTAGTACAGCGGCGGGTAGTATGCCTCTGGGCCGAAATACGCCTGCGCCACCCGGTAGCTGAGGGGCAGTGCCGGATTGAACAGGGTGTCGTGTGTAGCAAGGGCGTTGATGCCGTGACGCGCCGTGTCCCAGAACAGCGGCGTCTCGTCCTGTTGCAGCCACCACCAGTGGATGATGACCCCCGCCGCACACAGGAGGGTGGGCCACGCCATCTCACGCGCCGCGTGCAGGAGTCGCTGGGGAACGGTGGGAGCAGGGTCAGCCGGTTGCGTCACGAAGCCTTTGGCGGCAGCCAGGGCACGATGGAGGCAACGCCTCCCACGACGTGCACGTGCCATGCGTTTGCGCCGTTGACGTCATCACAAAGTAGGGGATGGCGCAACGCAACCGGGGCTCAGTGGTTGGTGCCCGCCAAGGGAACGTGCGGACGCGCAGCGCCCCGACGTTCGCCGTCCACCACCGCGAGAAACTGCCGACCGGTTTCCGTCGATCGTGCTGTCCAACTGGGTAGAAAGGGACTCTGCTGTGGTGGACGTGCGGCTCCGCGTGCAGCTACGGAGAGCCAACGTCAGTGCACCACCGTCACCGGTCGCTTGCAGTGCCGGATGACGCGCTCGGTGACCGAGCCCACCAGCCACCGCTCGACGGTGCTCAGCCCGCGACGCCCCAGGACCACCATGTCCGCGTTGCGCTCCTCCGCCTGCGCGCAGAGCACGTCCGCGGCGCTGCCGGTCTCGATGACCTGCTCCACCTTGTCCGCCGGGAACTCCGCCGCCAGGTTCTGCAGCACCGCGCGCGCGCCCTGCAGCTGCATCTCGTACACCTGGGCCCGCGTGATGTTGAGCGGCTCCACCGTGGCCAACGGGAACGGCTCCAGCACGCTCACCAGCGTGACCTTGGCATGGGTCATCCGCTGCAGTCCCAACGCAAACCGGACCGCCTTGCGTGACACGTCCGATCCATCAACGCCCACCAGGATGTGCTTGATCATGGCTCGTTCTCCTCTCCGCTCCAGTCATTGCGGGAGACGTGCCACCGCGGCGTTCCCACGTCGTGACGGATGGGGCCGGGAGCCGCCGCATTCCTGGCGCGCACGCAGCAAGTCCTGCGCAACGGGCTGCGCGTGCGTCTCAGCGCCACGGCTCCGGCGGCGTGCGCGGATGCACCATGTTGCGACCGCTGCGCTTGGCCACCAGCAGCGCCTCATCCGCCTTGTCCACCAGCAGCTGCGGGTCGGCGTCGGGGGAGATCTGCTCGGTGGTGGCCACGCCGGCGGAGATGGTCACGCGGATGCGCTCATGCGTCCACAACGTCACCGCGCGCCCCACCGTGGTGCGGATGCGCTCGGCCACCTGGAATGCGTCGGGAAAGCGCAGCCCGGGAGCAATGATCACGAACTCCTCACCGCCGTAGCGCGCCGGGAAATCAATGCTGCGACAATTGGCCCGCATGCACAGCGCCACCTGGCGCAAGACGGCGTCGCCGGCGGGATGGCCGTAGGTGTCATTGACGCGCTTGAAGTGGTCCACGTCCAGCATGATGAGCGCGCTGGGCTGGCGGGTGCGGATGGCGCGGGTCACCTCGTCGTGGAGGCGGACGTTGAATGCGCGACGGTTGGCCAGCCCGGTGAGGGGATCCAGCCCGGCGTCCACGCGCAGCATCTCGCGCGCGGCCACCACGCGGTCCAGCAGCCGTCCCACCACCATGCCAAAGGCGGTGAACACCGCGGCGGTGCTGACGCCCACGTACCAGAGCGTGACGCGTCGCAGGTTCGCCACGTCGTCGACGCCGGTGACCAGCCACACCAGCACCAGGCCCAGCGGCGCGCCCACCGAGAGGAACAGCGCGGCCAGGCCCAGTCGCACCGCGCGCGAGGGACCGCCGGCCGCCAGGAGCGACCCGGTGAGCCCCACACGCAGCGAATGCGTCGTCTGGCTCCCGGACCGCACCATGTGCGTCAGCCTCCTGCGCCCCCGTCAGGGCGCGCGTTCCGGTGTGGCCTCGGGCGCCTGCTCCGAGGGGACCAGCACCAGGCCCAGGCGCGGACCGTGGTTGGCCACGTGACAACGGATGCAGTCGCTGCGCAGCGCCGCAACCTGCGCGCCGGCGGTCAGCTCGTCCCTGGCCACCGCGTCGTGGGCGCTGGTCAGGGAGCGGCGCAGGCGCGCCAGGTCCTCCGGCGGCACGCGGTTGTGGAGGTACTCCGCGTCAAGCTCCTCGGTGATCTCCGTCATCACCGTGAGGTGCGCCAGGGCGCGCTCCTTGTGGCCAGCGGCCAGCGCGGACTCGGTGCGGGCGTGGTGGCGCAGGAACTCATCCATGTGATCCCCGATCTCCTTGCGCGCCCGCGTGGCCTCCTGCGTGGCCGCCTGCACCGTTGGCGGCAGCGGCGCCACCGACATGCTCCACAGCCCGACGACACCACCACCCACCACCAGACCGGACACCAGCAGAACCTTCAACTTGAGATCCATGGCCCTAACCTCCTCGCCATGGAGCTCAGCAAGCCCCAGGCCAGGGCCTGCTCAACGCCAGAGGATGGTCTCCCCGCGCTCGTTGAGGTCCTGCGGGAGCGGATGGTGCGGCTCGGAGATCTGCTCCACCAACCGGCCCACCTCGTCCTCGCTGGCGGCGGCGCCGTTGATGGCCAGATCCGCCTGCGCAATGACGCCGATGCACGCTCCCACCTCATCCACCACCGGGATCCGACGCACCTGGTGTTGCGCCATCAGCTCCTCCACCTGTTCCACGTCGGTGTCGGGGGTGCAGACGCACACGTCCCAGGTCATCACGTCGCGTACGCGTCCCTCCGGTCCCTTCCCGGCGGCCACACCGCGCACGGCAATGTCCCGGTCGGTCACCACGCCCACCAGGCGGGGCACGCCACCCGCAGGCTCGATCACCGGCAGGCAGCCGCAGTCCGCGTCCAGCATCATGCTCGCGGCGTCCTGCAGCAGCGTGTCCGGAGTACAGCACACCGGGTGCTCGGTCATGAGCTCACGCGCCAACATGTCAGCCTCCTCAGGTGGCCCCGGGGACAACCGCCGGCGCACGTGGGCCGGAACGCGCGACGCACGCAGGAGCTAACGCGCACCGGCGGGTTGCGCCGCATGAGGGATGGCTGACATGACGAGGGCAAGGAGGCTGCCGTGCACCTGGAGCGCATTGAGCGTGAGCTGGAGGCCGCGGTGACCGCGTTGACGGAAGGCAATGAGGGCAAGGCGCGGGTGTGTGCTCGTCGGGCGGCGGGGCAGGCCGTGGCCTGGCTGATGTCCACGCACCCGCTGCCGGGCTTTGGCACCGACGCCATGGCCCACCTCACCGCGCTGCAACGCCACCCCGACTTCCCCGACGAGGTGCGGGCCGCCGCGGTGCGTCTCACCACCAGCGTGCGCGACCGCGACGTGCTGCCCTTCTCCACCGACCCGCTGGGCGACGCGCGCATCATCGTGGCGCACGTGCGCAGCCGCCTGGGCGTGGCGTGAAGGGTCCGCTTGGTGTGGGAGGACCGCGGGGCTAGCGTGGCGGGCTCTTCCGTGGAGGCGGGATGCGGCTGCGCGCATGGCTGGTGATGACGACGGTGGGGCTGGGCGGATGTGGCTCCTCGCAGGGCGCGCAGAAGAAGGACGCCGCGCCGGCCGGGTCGCCGGAGCAGTGCTTCACCGGGACCCTGGTGAGCACCCTGCCCGACGGGACCCCGGTGGGTGAGGCCCAGGTGGCGCTGGTGCGCACGGCGGATGACACGCGCATCCGTGACGTCGTCACCACCCAGCTCCCCGGCGGCACCCCGGAGCAGAGCGTGCTGGAGATGAAGGTCAACGGCGAGAGCGTCACGGCCACGGGCGAGGGCAAGGGCGAGGGCCAGGCCCTGGGCGCGCCGGGGAAGTGGACGGTGGTCAACGTCAGGGTGGTGCGCGTCGACGGGACCCGCCTGGAGCACGAGACGGCGCTGAGCGGGAACCAGCTCACGGTGACGCGTCGGCTGGTGATGGACGACGGGAACGTGCTGACCGTGAGCGAGGGCCAGCTGACGCGCACGGCGGCGGAGGAATGCGCCAAGCGGCAGGCCGCGGCGCAGACGACGTCACCGTAGCGCCCACGACGGAACCACGGGCCCGGACAACGTCGGCGTGGGCATTCTTCCCGGCTTCCGCGGGCGCGGGCCGCTGTGACATGGTGCGACGCCATGAGCCTGTCGACCTCACCCCTGACGTCCCGTCCGAAGCTTCCGCCGCAGATCCCGTTCATCATCGGCAACGAGGCGTGTGAGCGCTTCAGCTTCTACGGCATGCGGAACGTGCTGACCGTGTTCCTCACGGGGTACCTGCTGGCCGACATTGCCGACGAGCCCCAGCGCCAGGCCGCCGCCAAGGACGTCTTCCACGTCTTTGTGATGGGCGTGTACTTCTTCCCGCTGCTGGGCGGATGGATCTCCGACAAGCTGTGGGGAAAGTACCGGACCATCTTCTGGATCAGCCTGCTGTACTGCGTGGGCCACGCGTGCCTGGCGCTGTTCGAGAGCAACAAGGAAGGCTTCTACCTGGGGCTCTTCCTCATCGCGCTGGGCTCGGGCGGCATCAAGCCGTGTGTGTCGTCGTTCGTGGGCGACCAGTTCGACCAGTCCAACAAGCACCTGGCGCGTGTGGTGTTCGACGCGTTCTACTGGATCATCAACTTCGGCTCCTTCTTCGCGTCGCTGCTCATTCCGCTGGTGCTCAAGAGCTGGGGACCGGCGTGGGCCTTTGGCATCCCCGGCATCCTGATGGGGATTGCCACGCTGGTGTTCTGGGCGGGGCGTCACAAGTACGTGGTCGTTCCGCCTTCGCCGGCGGATCCCAACTCCTTCCTGCGCATTGCGCGCACCGCGCTCTTGAGCCTCGGTTCCGACGGGAAACGGCCCGGCCTCATCCTCACCCTCATGGGCCTCGTCCTCGCGTTGGCGTCGTTGGCGCTGATTCCCGCGCTGGGCGTAGTGGCGGGCCTGTGCCTGGGCCTGGTGGTGTTCATGGTGCCTTTCTGCGTGGGGCTGGGCGTGCAACTGGAGCGCGCGCGCGGCAAGCACCCCGACGAGGACGTGGATGGTGTGCGCGCCGTGCTGCGCGTGCTGGTGGTGTTTGCGCTGGTGACGCCGTTCTGGTCGCTGTTCGATCAGAAGGCTTCCACCTGGGTGCTGCAGGCCAAGGAGATGGCGCTGCCGGGCTGGGAGTGGCTGCAGAGCCCCTCGCAGATGCAGGCGCTCAATCCGCTGCTGGTCATGCTGCTCATCCCGTTCAACAACCTGCTGCTCTACCCGCTGTTGCGGAAGGTGGGCGTGGAGCCGACGCCGCTGCGACGCATGACCTTTGGCATGGCCTGCGCGGGCATCTCGTGGATCGTCGTGGGGAGCATGCAGCTGAGCATGGACGGCGGAGACAAGCTGTCCATCCTCTGGCAGGTGCTGCCGTACCTCGTCCTCACGTTCGGCGAGGTGCTGGTCTCCGCCACGGGCCTGGAGTTCGCCTACAGCCAGGCGCCGGCGAAGATGAAGAGCGTGCTGATGAGCTTCTGGAGCCTGGCGGTGACGGTGGGAAACCTCTGGGTGCTCTTGGTCAACGCCACGGTGCGTGGAGAGGGCGCCACCGCCGCCATCAAGCAGACCGGCCTGGGCGTCACCGCGTTCCAGATGTTCTTCTTCGCCGGGTTCGCGTTCGTGGCGGCCGCGGCGTTCGGCGTCTACGCCCGACGCTACCGCGTGGTGGACTACTACCGCGCCACGACGAGCAAGTAGCTCACAACGTCCGCAACACGCGCAGTCCGCCGCCCAGCTTGCGCTTGAGCGCGTCGGCCACGTTCTGCAGCGGGAGCCACGGCCGGTCCCCCGCGCGCACCTCCACGTTGAACTCCGGCGGCGGCCCCGCGCGCACCTCCAGGGCACCGGTGGCCTCGGTGATCAGCGTGTCCAGCTCGTCGTCATCCTCGTTGGGGAAGGCGCGCTGCAACGTGCTCCCCAGTCGACTGCGCGCCAGCGCCAGCGGAAACGCGTTCTCCACCTCCGCCTCCAGGCGCGCGGCGTCCAACGGGATGGGCTGCGGCGAGAGCGAGAGGGGAACCTGCGAAGCCCGCGTGGTCAGCGCCGTCTCCACCGCGCCCACGACGTCACCCATGCCGCCGCGCCCCAGCACCACGCAACGCGTCTCCCCCAGCGCGTGGATGACGCGGTAGCTGATGGCGGCCTGCCAGCGCCCCACGTGCTCCGGGAACTCCGCGAACGCCGCCACCAGCGTGTCCACGAGCCAGCCGGCGCCACCGCGTTGCCCGTCGATCTCGAAGACCACCGGGCGCAGCGAGACGGGCTTCACCGCGAGCAGCGGGCTGAGCTCGCCCTGCTCGTCGAAAGCGTGGGCGAAGAGGTTGAGCCAGCGCGGGTCGTGCTGCGGGATGGTGTCCTGCAACGCCAGGAACGCTTCCGGGTCCATGACCTTGGCCAGTCGGTCCAGCGCCAGCTGCGCCATCTCCGGGACGGTGGGCTCACGCTCCTCCTCGCCCAAGCCTTTGTCGTCGTCATCCGGGGCGGACGGGGGCGCGGACTTGGGGCGGTCCGGGGCGGGCGGACGGTCAGGGCCGGGGGGACGGTGGTTGCGCTTGCGCGTCATGCCCGGGGTGCTCCCACGTCGACAGGGGGGATGTAAACCGGTCCGCTCCTCCTTGCCGCTGGTTCCCGCCCACGCCCCCATCCGCCTCGCGGCTCCCCAGCGTGGTAGCGTGCCGTGCCGGAGGACGTCGTGAGCAGCTTCTTCATGGAGAGTGAGCACCTCTGGTTCCGCGCACCGGAGCAGGACGACGCGCCCACGCTGGCGCGCTGGATCAACGACCCCAACCTGCGCGTCTACCTGGACCCTCGTCGGAACTTCCCCATGTCCCTGGAGACCGAGCGCGAGTGGCTGCGCGCCGTGACCCGCGCCGGCAACCCGCCCACCGACGTGGTGATGCTGTTCGGTCGCAAGGGTGAGACCACGCCGCTGGGGAGCACCGGCCTGCACGGCATCAACTGGCTCGTGCGGGAGGCGGAGTGGGGCATCCTCATCGCCGACAGCAGGGAATGGGGGAAGGGTTACGGGCGTGAGGTGGCGCGTCGGACGGTGCGTTACGCGTTCGAGGAGCTGAACCTCAACCGCGTCATGCTGAAGGTCCACACCCACAACACCCGCGGCATCCGCTGCTACGAGGCCGCGGGCGCGGTGCGGGAAGGCGTGCTGCGTCAAGCCTCGATTCTCGAGGGGAAATACGTGGACCAGCTGGTGATGAGCTGGCTGCGCGACGAATGGAAGAAGGCCTGAGCATGACCTCCCGCACCTTTGCCTCCGACAACAATGCCGGCGTCCACCCCGAGATCCTGGACGCGATCACGCGCGCCAACACCGGCCACGCCCGCGCCTACGGCGACGACCCGCTCACCGAGCAGGCGGTGCGCACCATCCGTCGTCACCTGGGCGAGAAGGCGGAGGTCTTCTTCGTCTTCAACGGCACCGCCGCCAACGTGCTGGGCCTGCAGGCGCTCACCCAACCACACCACGCCATCATCTGCGCCGACGGGGCACACATCCAGGTGGACGAGTGCGGCGCACCCGAGCGCTTCACCGGCTGCAAGCTGCTGCCCGTCGCCACCGTCGACGGAAAGCTCACCGTGGCGGACGTGTTGAGCCAGGTGCGCGGCGTGGGCGACCAGCACCACGTGCAGCCCCGCGTGGTCTCCATCTCCCAGAGCACCGAGCTGGGCACCGTCTACACGCCGTCGGAGATCCGCGCGCTGGCCGACGCCGCGCACGCCCACGGCATGTTCCTGCACATGGACGGCGCACGCATCTCCAACGCGGCGGCCAGCCTCTCGTGCGGCCTGCGGGAGACCACCGTCGACGCCGGCGTGGATGTGCTCAGCCTGGGTGGCACCAAGATCGGGCTGCTGGCGGGTGAGGCGGTGGTGCTGCTCCGTCCCGAGCTGGCCACCGACTTCAAATACGTGCGCAAGCAGGCCATGCAGCTCTGCTCCAAGATGCGCTTCGTGGCTGCGCAGTTCGAGGCGCTGCTGGGCGGAGACCTGTGGCTGCGCAACGCCCGTCATGCCAACGCCATGGCGCGCTTGCTGGAGAAGCAGGTGCGCGACGTGCCCGGGGTGCGCATCACCCGTCCGGTGCAGGCCAACGCGGTGTTCGCCATCCTGCCCGCCCAGGCGATTCCCAAGCTGCAGGACGCCTGCTTCTTCTACGTGTGGAATGAGCGGACCCACGAGGTGCGCTGGATGACGTCGTTCGACACCACCGAGGACGACGTCAACCGGTTTGCCGAGGCGCTCCGTCGCGTGCTGGCCTGAGCCGCGTACGTCGATGTGGGACCGCGGCGCGGTTGTGGCGCTGGGGCCCGCTTGCCATCCTCGTCGTTCCGAGGTGGCCTTTGCACTCCCCGCGCCCTTCCCGCTTCTCCGTCGTCATCACCGTTGCCACGTGCAGCGTTCTCGTTTCCTGCGCCGCGCTGCCGCGTCCACCGGTGCCGGGCTTCGTGGAGCGTCCGGTGGCGGGATTCGTCTCCAGGGCCATGGAGTCCGCCGCCGAGGATGAGCGGGAGGAGGGAGAGCTCGACGACGCGGTGGAGAGCCTGGAGCTGAGCGTGGAGGCGGCGGAAGTGGCCTGGGGCCCGGAGCACCCGCGGACCGCCCGGCCACTCATGAAGCTCGCGCTGCTCTACGCGCAGACCAATCGGCTCGAGCAGGCGCATGATGTGCTCAAGCGCGTGGTGCGCATCCTGGACAGGACCGACGAGGTGGAAGGCCAGGCCGTCAGCTACCTGTTCCTGGGCGCGGTGTGCCTGGATCTCCGTCGGATGGCGTGCTCCGAGACCGCGCTGACGCACGCGCTCGAGCTGCGCGAGAAATCCGTGGGCCCCGACGCCGCGGAGACCGCGGATGTGCTGCAGGCCCTGGGCAGGCTCTACACCGCCAAGGATGACAGCTCCGCCGCGGAGAAGGCATATGCACGTGCGCTGGCCATCCGTGAAGGCGTGCTGGGTCCCCATCACGCGCGCGTCTCGTACACGCTGGTGCCGCTGGGTCGTCTGGCGCGGCAGGCCGGCCGGCTGAAGGACGCCGACGAGATGCTGCGTCGGGCACTCACCATCCAACGCAAGGAGCTGGGACCCGACCATCCCGCCCTGGGCGACACCCACGACGAGGTGGCCGAGGTGTGCCTGGCGCGCGGCCAGTACGCGTGCGCCGTCGAGCACTTCGAGCGGGCGTTGTGGCTGCGCAAGCGGCTCTTTGGCGCCACCAGCGGCGCGGTGTCCGGCTCCATGATGAACCTGGCCCGGGCGCTGGACGCCAAGGGCGAGTACGCCAGCGCGGAGAAGCTGCACCGCGAGGTGCTGGAGGCTTTTTCCCGACGTCACGGGCCGCGCTCGCTGGCGGTGGCGCACATCCAGCGCAACCTGGGCGTGCACTACCTGCAGCGGCATGACTGGCTCCGCGCGCGCAAGGCCCTCGACGAGTCGCTGAAGCTGTTCGAGGAGCTGGAGGGCGCGGAGACGCTGCCGGTGGCGGACCTCCTGGAGCTGCTGGCGGACGTGGACCGTCGTGAGCAGGACCCCGCCGCCGCCGAGCAGAGGCTGCACCGCGCGCTGGGCCTGCGACAGAAGCTGCAGGGCGACAACCACCCCAGCGTCGCCGACACGCTGCTGGACCTGGGCTTCCTGGCGCTGGGTCGCGACGAGAACCTGCAGGCGGGCGCCTACTTCGAGCGCGCTTTGCAGATCCGCCAGGAGGCCTTTGGCGAGACGCACGAGAAGGTGGCGCGCGCGTGGACCGCCAAGGCGGAAGCGCAGATGCAGATGGGCGACTACGGACGCGCGCAGCGGCTCGACGAGAAGGCGCTGGACTCACTGCGCCAATCCGTGGGTGAGAGCAACGCGGACCTGGCCATCCCGCTGTGTGGCCTTGGCCAGGTGCAGACGTGGCGTGGCAACTACGCGCAGGCCCAGGAGTCCTTCACGCGGGCCTTGAAGCTCGAGGAGACCACCTACGGCGCCGACCACCCCCGCCTCATGGGCACGTTGAGCCTGCTCGCCTGGCTCGAGCGTGAGCGTGGCGACGACAAGGCGGCGCGGGCGCACTTGGAGCGCGCGCGGAAGATCGCGGAGAAGAGCTACGGGCCGGACAGCCCCGGCATGGCCTCGTGGGTGCTGCGCGTGGCCTGGACGTACGACGAGGACAGGGAGAACGCACCGGCCACCCAGCTGTGCACGCGTGCGCTCACGTTGGCCGAGAAGGAAGCGCGCAGCCGGCAACTCCCCGACGCGCTCCACTGCCTGGGCGAGCTCGCGGTGGCACGCGGGGAACTGAAGGAAGGCGAGGCGCTGCACCGTCGGGGATTGGAGGCGGCGGAGAAGGTGCACGGTACGGAAAGCAATCCCGCGGCGCATGGTCACGCGCTGCTTGGGGATGCCATGGCGCGACAGGGTCGGATGGAGGAGGCGGAAGCCGAGCTCCGACGAGCGCTCACCATCCGGCAGAACGTCAACGGACCGGACCATCACCTCGTGGGCTCGGTGTTGCGGGACCTCGCCGAGCTGAAGTTGTTCCAGGGGGACCTCCCGCGCGCCGAGGAGTTGCTGCGCTGGAGCAGCGAGGTGCGGGATCGGAACGTTCGTCACGTCGTCACCGCGGCGTCCCACCGGCTCAAGCGGCTGTACCTCGCCAACATGGCCTCGGAGAGCCACCTCATCCTCACGCTGCACCAACGGCACGCCACCCAGGTTCCCGGTGCCGCACGGCTGGCGGCGACGACGGTACTGCGTCGCAAGGCGTTGCCGGTGGAGGTGCTGTCTGGGAGGCTGGAGATGCTGCACCGCCGCGTGGCGACGGAAGAGACGCGCGAGATGGTGGATGACTTCATGGCGGACCTGGCGCACCTGGGCACGCTGCTGCTCTTCGGTCCCGGGGAGAGCTCACGCGAGAACCATCGCAAGCTGGTGGCGGAGCTGGAGGACCGCGTGGAGTCGGCTCCGGCGGTGACCGCTCCGCTGCGCGCGGAGTTGACCTCGCTGTATGAGCCGGCCTCGCTGGAGGACATCCAGGCCACGCTCCCCGACGACGGCGCGCTCCTGGAGCTGGTGGCGTACCGCCCGGTGGACCCGAACCCCAACGTGGATGACAACCGCTATGGCGCGCGACGATATGCGGCGTACCTGCTGCGTCGAACCGGTGAACCCACGTGGACGGAGCTGGGAGACGCGGATGCGCTGGACGCGCAGGCCACCCGGATGCGTGAAGCAACGGCCCGTGGTGACGAAATCGAGCCGCTGCGGAAGGAGCTGTCGACGCGGCTGCTGATGCCCTTCCGCACGTCGCTGACGGGGGTGAAGACGCTTTACGTGTCCGCGGACGGTGGATTGCGCGCGCTTCCGTTCGCCACGCTCCGCACGGAGAAGGGCCGCTACCTCGTCGAGGACATGAACGTGGTGGAGGTGACGAGCGGTCGGGATCTCCGTCGTTTGCGCGCGGCCAGCACAGCGGGCACCGGGGTTGCGCGCTGGGAAGCCGGCGCCTGGCAGCGCTGTGACGACGGGGGAACGTGCAGCGCGGCCACGCTGCAACAGATTGATGCACCCGCGCGCGTGGACCTGAGCGGAAACCTGTCATGCGCGGTGGGCGACCCGCAGGATGACGCGCTGGGCCTGGGGAAGGTGGCGTGGCGCAAGGGGGAGGTGGGAAGCGCGCTGCCGAAGTGGAGCAACGCCGCGCTGGATGGCACGTTGA
Organism: Myxococcota bacterium; assembly: GCA_040752415.1. GTDB lineage: Bacteria > Myxococcota > JACRCW01 > JACRCW01 > JACRCW01 > JBFMGU01. Next base: position 407 of record JBFMGU010000210.1, on the reverse strand, counting down.
CGACGACAATGTTGGCCACGTTGGCGCTGAACGGCACGCAGCTGGTCACGCTGCCGCGCTGCGCGGATGGACCGGGAGACGGAAGCACCGCGGTGGTGCGGTCGTTGATGGTGGCCGGCGCGCAGTCGGTGGCGATGCCGCGCTGGGAGGTGGATGCACAGGTGACGACCCGACTCGTGGAGGCGCAGGCGCGCGGAGAGCTGCGCAAGGAACAGCTGGCCATGCTCGCGAGCAAGGAGCTGCGGCATCCGCGTCACTGGGCGTCCCTGCAGGTGCTCGGCGCGTCACGGTGACGCCGGCCTCGGAGTCAGCGTGCTGAGCGGGCCGGCTTTCGGACTGCGGTATGAAGTACCGCCTTGCCTTGGGGCACACGGACTCGTCGGACCGGCTCGTCACTCCGCCGGAGC
>JBFMGU010000021.1:0-68811 GCA_040752415.1 Myxococcota bacterium | reverse complement strand
TTGTCTCCTGGCGCGTGGAGCCTTGACGGTTGTCCAAACCGCTCGACGCTGACCAGGGCGGCGAGGGCCCGCCGCACTCCAGGTCGTGGTCCACTGGAGGCGATCAGGATCAGATGGGCAACCTTGTCTGACTCACGCTGCGGGACCGCGCCCCCCGTCGGAGCGCGGCCCCGCAAGTCCCGATCAGAGCGCCTTGAGGAACGCCGTGAGGTCGGACTTCTCGGCCCTGGTCAGCTTGGCTCCCACGACGAGATTGAAGAACTCCACCGAGTCCTCGATGGTGAGCAGGCGGCCGTCGTGGAGGTAGGGCGGGGAGTCCTTGAGCCCGCGCAGCGGGAAGGTCTTGATGGGTCCATCACCCACGGCCTTGTGCCCCTCGTAGGTGACCGGCGCGTAGAAGCGCTCCGTCTGCAGGTTGTGCATGAGGTTGTCGGTGTAGAACGGCGCCTGGTGGCAGGTGCCGCACTTGCCCTTGCCAAAGAAGATGGCCTGGCCACGCAGCTCCGCCTCGGTGGCCTTGCTGGGGTCCAGCAGGCCGTCCACGCCGAGCTTGGGCGCCGGTGGGAAGTCCAGGATGGACTCGAACTCGGACATGAAGTGCACCTCACTGCCGCGCTCCAGGATGCGCACCCCCTTGCGGGTGGCGGCTGCCGGGTCGCCGTCAAAGTAGGCCGCGCGCTGCTCAAACTCCGTGAAGTCCTCCACCGTCTTGAGCGCGCGCTTGGAGCCGAACAGCCGCTGCACGTTCACGCCCCGCAGCGACGGCGTGTCAATGCGCGGCCGGTTCTCCTGCGGCCGGACGTCGCCCAGCAGGTGCGTGGCGGCGTTGGTGTGCCCGTTGGCATGGCAGTCAAAACACGCCACTCCCAGGCTCGGCCGCAGTGAGCGACGATCATGCGTGGCGTTGAACTGCGCCTGCGGCACGGGGCTCACCAGCAGGCGCACGCCCTCCAGCTGCTTGGGATTCAGCACGCCACCGAGCAGGTCCTCGTAGTTGTCCAGCGTCACCAGCCTGCCCTGGGACACGTCGCCCAGGTCCGGGCGGGTGGTCAGGTAGATGGCGGGCGGAAACTCCGGGAGCAGGTGCGAGGGGAAGTCGTGGTCCAGGTCAAAGCGCTCCAGGTCGCGGCCGGTCTGCTGTTTCACCTCGTCGATGTGGGCCTTGGGGAACAGCATGCCGCCCTCGGGGTGGTTGGGGTGCGGCAGCGGCAGGAACCCCTTGGGCCACCAGCCCTTCTGCTTCACCTCCGCCGGTGTCATCTCGCCCAGCGCTTCCCAGGTGACGCCGGAGGCCAGCTTCGCCCGCACGCCCTCCTGCAGCGGCTTGCCGCGTGACATCGTCGTCTTGCCCGGCCGATCCGCGAGGTCGTAGCGCTCCTCCAACTGCTTCTTGTGCGCCGCGGCCAGCTTGGGCTTCTCGCCCTTCATCCTGGCCACCAGCGCGTTGAACTGGTCCTGCACCGCTGCCGCCGCCGCCTGCGCCAGCGACGGCGTGACCGCCACCGACAGCGCCAGCCCTGTTCCCAGCACCATCCAGCCCATCCGCTTCTTGTTCATCGGTTCCTCCGTGGTTGGTTTCCCGCCCGCTTTGCACCGCCCACGCCACCTCCGCACCGGAGAAAAAGATCAATAAAAACGGACCCTTGCCTCCTTGGTGGCAACAGCGCCCTTGTGCTTTCACCGGTATTTCGGTACCGGTGCACCGATATTTCGGTGGGACGGAAGGAGAACCGCATGTCTGCGCGTGAGGCTCCCATTGACCTGACCCGGGACATTCGAGCGCTGGCGGAGCTTGCGGCCCGGCCCGCGAGCCTGGACGACCTGATGGAGCAGGCGCTGGAGCAGGTGGCGCGCGTGGCGCCGTATGACCTGGCCACCATCCTCACGCTGGCGGGCGAAGAGCTGGTGGTGCGCGCGGCGCGTGGTCCGTTGTCTGGGCGCGTGCGTGAGCACCGGCTGGCGCTGGCCAGTTTTCCGTCGCTGCGCAGGGCCATGGAGGCGCGGCGCGCCAAGGTGGTTTCCGAGGAAGAGCATGAGCACGGAGACGGCGACCTGTTCGACCACGTGCTCGACCTGCCGCCGGGGCACGCGTGCATGGTGGTGCCGCTGTGCGCGGCGGACCGGTGCCTGGGCGTGATGTCCCTGGACCGCGCTCCGTGCGGGACCTTTGCACCGCAGGTGGTGGACCTGGTGGAGACCTACGCGCAGATCCTGGCACTGGCGCTGCACAACACGGAGCAGAAGCTGGCGCTCTACCGCGTCCACCAGGCCGACCGCGCGCTGCGGGAAGCCCTGGAGCCGGTGGCGGACGGCGCCGTGGTGGCCTCCACGCGCAGCCCGGCGGTGCACGCGGTGATGGAGCGCGCGCGCCTGGTGGCGGAGACCAACACGCCGGTCCTGCTCCTGGGTGAGACGGGCACCGGCAAGGAGCGCTGGGCGCGGGCCATTCACCACTGGAGCCGGCGGGGCGACGCGCCCTTTGTCCCCGTCAACTGTGCGGCCATTCCGTCGTCATTGCTGGAGAGCGAGCTGTTTGGTCACGTGCGCGGCGCATTCTCCGGCGCCACGCGCGACCGACTGGGGCGCTTCCAGATGGCCAACGGCGGCACCCTGTTCCTCGACGAGGTCGGTGAGCTGCCGCTGGACATGCAATCCAAGCTGCTGCGGGTGCTGCAGGAGGGTGAGCTGGACCCCGTGGGCGCCGAGCGCGCCGTGCGCGTGGACGTCCGGGTCATTGCCGCCACGCACGTGGACCTGGAGCGGGCCACGCGCGAGCGCACCTTCCGCTCCGACCTGTACTTCCGCCTCAACGTCTTCCCGTTGCACCTCATCCCGCTGCGTGAGCGCCCCGAGGACGTGGAGACCCTGGCGCAGGCGCTGCTCGCCGAGCAGGCGCAGCGAACCGGGCGGGCCGGCCTCACGCTCTCGTCGGCGGCGGTGGCGCGGCTGAAGGCCTATTCCTGGCCGGGCAACATCCGTGAGCTGTCCAACGTGCTGGAGCGCGCCGCCATCCTGGCTCGTTCGTCGGTGATAGGTCCCGAGCTGCTGGACGTCACGGCCGGACCCGCGGAGGGCACCCCCCTCGTCGCCAGGACCCTGGATGAGGTCCAGCGCGAGCACATCCAACGCGTCCTGGCGCACGTGGGGGGACGCATCTACGGCCCCGGCGGCGCCGCCGAGGTCCTGGGGCTCAAGCCCTCCACGCTGCAGAGCCGGATGCAGAAGCTCGGCCTGTGGCCGGTCCGGGTTGATGCCCACGCCACGACGAGGCCCGCCACGTCGCCGCGTCGCTCTCCACGCGTATAGCGGAAGGGATGCGTTGTCTCCGGTTGCCCGCCCTGGCCATGACGCCGTCGGGGCAGCCACGTCTGGCGCACATCCGGGATGGGCATGGCGGCGACGCGCGGAACGGCCGTCTCTTCTGCCGAGCCATGATCGCGCGGGCGCCGCTCCTGCGGTGTGACGCTGCGCCGGCGTGGACACGGACACCATCTCTCCCACCGCGGACGTGACGTCGTGGGTGGTGCGACGGTTGCGCGCGTATCGGCTTCACGTTCCATCGTGGCCAAGGAGGGACCCATGAAACGCCTCATGGCCGTGACCGTGCTCGTGGGTGCCACAAGCCTCGGAGTCCTGGCCGCTGCCGAGCTGGGCAAGGGTGCCGTCGTCGTCGACTCGGCAAAGGCAGCGTACAAGGAGGTCATTCCGGGCGTCAGCAGGGCCGTGTTGCGCGGGGATCCTGACAAGGGGGAGTACGCCGCGTTCACGCGGTTTGCGCCCGGAACCACCAACACGCTGCACATGCACACCAACGACATTCGCGTGGTGGTGCTGCAGGGCGCGTACATCTACCAGCCGGAAAAGGGACCGGAGAGACGCGTGGCGGCGGGACAGTTCATCTTCATCCCCGGCGGGGACCGTCACATCAGTCGCGGCGATCCCAGGGACGGCGCGCTCTTCTACGAGGAGGGCGCCGGCAGGTTCGACATCCACTTCATCAAGCAGACTGCGTCGCGCTGAGCGGGTTGGGCAGCTCACGCCGCGCTGCGGGACTTTGCCCTCGTCGGGAGCGCGGCCCGCATGCGACGCACCGCCTCCGCGATCTCGTTCTCGGTGAGCGCCGCGAATCCCAGGCGCACGTACGGTCGCGCCCGTCCATCAAACGCGTAGCGACGTCCCGAGAAGAACGCCACGCCCTGACCCAGTGCGCGCTCCGCCCATGCGTCGGTGTCGACGTCGGGATTCACCCGCGTCCACAACGCCATGCCGCCGGGAGGAAGCTGGAACTCCACCACGCCGCCCAGCTCGCGGTGCAGCGCGGTGGCCAGCGCGTCCCGTCGTGACTGGTAGGCGCGGCGCACCCTCCGCGCGTGCCGCTGCACCTCCCCCTCCTCCAGCAGCTCGGCCACGGCGCTCTCGGTGGCCTGGTCACCCTGACGGTCGATGAACGTGCGCACCGCGGCCAGCCGTTCCACCAGCGGCGTGGGCGCGGCCACGAAGCCCATGCGCAGGCCCGGCGCCAGGATCTTGGACAGCGTGCCCACGTAGATCACCACGCCCGCCACGTCGGCGCTGGCCAGCGGGAGCACGGGTCGACCGTCGTAGTGGAACTCGTGGTCGTAGTCGTCCTCGATGATGGCGATGCGTTTCTCCCGCGCCAACGTCAGCAGCTCCATGCGCCGTCCCGCCGAGAGCACCACCGTGGTGGGGTACTGGTGATGGGGCGTGACGTAGACGGCCCGGACCCTTCGCTGCGTGCACAGCTGGCGGAGCGCGTCCAGGCGCAGGCCGTCCGCGTCGACCGGAATGGGCACCAGCTCCGCGCCCGCGTGCTTCAGCGCGTTCCACGCGGGTCGGTAGCCAAAGGATTCCACCGCCACCACGTCGCCCGGTGTGATGAGCACACGCGCCACCGCGTCCAGCGCCATCTGGCTGCCGCGGGTCACCACCACGGACTCCTCGGTGGCGCACAGGCCGCGCACGCTGCTCACCATCTCCGCCAAGGCCCGGCGCAACCGCACGATCCCCCGCGGGTCCCCGTAGCTCAGCACCTCCCGCGCATGACGACGCAGCACCCGTCGATACGCACGCGCCAGCTCCGCCACCGGGACCGTGCGCAGGTCCGGCACGCCGCCCGTCATCACCAGCGTGCCGCGTGGGTAGGCTCCGGACGCCCCCGTCTCGACGAGAGGCGGCAGGTCAAAGCCCACGCGGGCCGGCATGGTCTCGCGGCTGCGCACGGTGGTGGCGAAGCGTCGTGGGGAGGGGTCGGGCAGCGTGTCACTGACGTACGTCCCGCTGGCCCGGTGCGTGGTGAGCCAGCCTTCCGCGTGCAGCTCGTCGTAGGCGGCCAGCACCGTGTTGCGGTGGACGCCCAGCCGCTCCGCCAGCGTGCGGGAGCCCGGCAGCCGGTCCCCCGGTTTCAGCCGTCCCCGACGGATGTCCTCCGCCACGGCGCGGGCAATCTGCACGAACACCGGCACGTCGGCGCGTCCGTCCAGCGTGATGGCAAGGTCCCAGGTGCGCATGGAACTGGTCTAGCAGTTTTTCTCCAACCGGTCCCTCTGGAGGTACCAGGGTTCCAGCAGCGCGGGGGTTCAAGCAGCGCTCCTTGTCGTCGGATGTTCGCGGCTCGTGACGCGTTGCAGCGTCCGAGCAGGCGCTGCGGGATCCCGGACGGGGGCTTGAGCGCACGTGGCGGTGTCCAAGACCGTGCCGGCAATGCAGCGCCTCCAGGGCCCGACCCGTCCGTCCACGTTGGAGTGAAAGGCTCCCGGCGACACGCCCAGGCACTGTCCCCGCTTGGGAAAACTGCCGCCCCGGCTTGGGACGCACGCGGGAGACTCGTGCCATCGGCCCTCAGGTCTTCCAAGGCAGCCGCGCCGTCATCCCGCGCCCCTGCGGTACCCCCATCGTGCGGTTACGTTCGATGTGACGCTAAGCGGCGCTCGGTTCGGGCCTAAATTGGACGGACGCCGCAAGGACACCCCCGTTCATGGAACCCCCGGGCATCGAGTCGCACGAGCCATTTGAAGCGCAGGCCATCCCTCCCCACGTGGAGCATCCGCCCCAGGAGAAGGAACCGCGCAAACGGTCCCCGCGCAGCGAGCGTGAGCTTTTCGAACACCTGCGCTCCATTCGCGACGCGCTGAGGGCCGCCCGTCAGGGCGACTTCGCCGTACGGCTGCCCATGGACGGCGACACCGGCGTCGCCGCAGAGGTCGCCCTCGAGTTCAACGGCTTCATGGCCACGCAACAGGCGTGGGTGGAGGACCTCGCCCGCATCGTCGATTCCGTCACCCGTCAGGGGCGCCTGAGTGAGCGGGTGACACCCCGGACGGTCACCGGGGCCTGGAGCCTGAAAGCCCACGCCGTCAACGAGCTGATCCAGAGGCTGGCGTGGTCCATCAACGAGGGGACCCGGGTCTCCACCGCCATCGTGGCCGGCAACTTCTCCCAGCCGGTCCAGCTCCAGCACGACGGCGAGCTGCTGCGCGGGGACTTCCTCGTCTTTGCCAAGGCGGCCAACGAGGCGCTGGAGCGCCTGGGGACCACCAGCAGCGAGGTGACGCGCGTGCTCCGCGAGATTGGCGCCGAGGGCGAGCTGGGAGCCAAGGCCACCATCCCGGAGGTGGGCGGCGCGTGGATGGAGCTGGCCGAGACGGCAAACCTGCTCTCCGGGAACCTCACCGCCCAGTTCCGCAACATCGCCCTGGTCACCACCGCCGTCGCCAACGGAGACCTGTCACAGAAGATCACCGCCGAGGCCCGCGGGGAGATCCGTGAGCTGAAGGACACCATCAACACCATGGTGGAGCAGCTCCGCCTCTTCGCCTCCGAGGTCACCCGCGTGGCCCGTGAAGTGGGCACCGAGGGCAAGCTGGGCGGACAGGCCGACGTCCGCGGCGTGTCCGGAACCTGGAGGGACCTCACTGACAGCGTCAACGTGATGGCCGGCAACCTGACCGTCCAGCTTCGCGACGTCTCCAAGGTCGCCACCGCCATCGCCAGCGGTGATCTAACGCAGAAGGTCACCGTGTCGGTGAAGGGTGAGATCCTCCAGATCAAGGACGTCATCAACACCATGGTAGACCAGCTTAGGAACTTCGCCTCCGAGGTGACTCGCGTGGCCCGGGAGGTGGGCACCGAGGGCAAGCTGGGCGGACAGGCCGACGTCCGCGGCGTCTCGGGCACCTGGAAGGACCTCACCGACAGCGTCAACGTGATGGCGGGCAACCTCACCGCGCAGGTGCGCAACATCGCCCAGGTGGCCACCGCCATTGCCAACGGGGACCTCTCGCAGAAGATCACCGTCGACGTGAAGGGGGAGATCCTGGAGCTGAAGAACACCATCAATGCCATGGTGGACCGCCTCCAGACCTTTGCCGCGGAGGTCACCCGCGTGGCGCGCGAGGTGGGCACGGAAGGCAAGCTGGGCGGTCAGGCGCGCGTGCCCGGCGTGGCCGGCACGTGGATGGAGCTTACTGACAGCGTGAATGTCATGGCCGGCAACCTCACCGGCCAGGTGCGCGGCATCGCCAAGGTGGTGACGGCGGTGGCGCAGGGCGACCTGTCCCAGAAGGTGGTGTTCGAGACGCGGGGCGAGATTGCCGCACTGGCCGACACCATCAACGCCATGACCGACACGCTGCGCTTGTTCGCCGAGCAGGTGACGAGCGTGGCGCGGGAGGTGGGCCTGGAAGGCAAGCTGGGCGGGCAGGCCAAGGTCCCCGGCGCGGCTGGCACGTGGAAGGACCTCACCGACAACGTCAACCTGCTCGCCGGCAACCTCACCGCGCAGGTGCGCAACATCGCCCAGGTGGCCACCGCCATCGCCAAGGGGGACCTGTCCCAGAAGATCACCGTCGACGTGAAAGGGGAGATCCTGGAGCTGAAGAACACCATCAACACCATGGTAGACCAGCTTAGGAACTTCGCCTCCGAGGTCACCCGTGTGGCGCGCGAGGTGGGCACCGAGGGAAGACTGGGCGGACAGGCTGAGGTGCAGGGCGTGGCCGGAACGTGGAAGGACCTCACCGACAGCGTCAACGTGATGGGCGGCAACCTCACCGCGCAGGTGCGCAACATCGCCCAGGTGGCCACCGCCATTGCCAACGGGGACCTCTCGCAGAAGATCACCGTCGACGTGAAGGGGGAGATCCTGGAGCTGAAGAACACCATCAATGCCATGGTGGACCGCCTCCAGACCTTTGCCGCGGAGGTCACCCGCGTGGCGCGCGAGGTGGGCACGGAAGGCAAGCTGGGCGGTCAGGCGCGCGTGCCCGGCGTGGCCGGCACGTGGATGGAGCTTACTGACAGCGTGAATGTCATGGCCGGCAACCTCACCGGCCAGGTGCGCGGCATCGCCAAGGTGGTGACGGCGGTGGCGCAGGGCGACCTGTCCCAGAAGGTGGTGTTCGAGACGCGGGGCGAGATTGCCGCGCTGGCCGACACCATCAACGCCATGACCGACACCTTGCGCTTGTTCGCCGAGCAGGTGACGAGCGTGGCGCGGGAGGTGGGCCTGGAAGGAAAGCTGGGCGGGCAGGCCAAGGTTCCCGGCGCGGCCGGCACGTGGAAGGACCTCACCGACAACGTCAACCTGCTCGCCGGCAACCTCACCGCGCAGGTGCGCAACATCGCCCAGGTGGCCACCGCCATCGCCAAGGGTGACCTGTCCCAGAAGATCACCGTCGACGTGAAAGGGGAGATCCTGGAGCTGAAGAACACCATCAACACCATGGTAGACCAGCTTAGGAACTTCGCCTCAGAGGTCACCCGCGTGGCGCGCGAGGTGGGCACCGAGGGAAGACTGGGCGGACAGGCCCGGGTGCCCGGCGTGGCCGGTACGTGGATGGAGCTGACCGACAGCGTGAACATGATGGCCGGCAACCTCACCGGCCAGGTGCGGGGCATTGCCAAGGTGGTCACCGCCGTTGCCGAGGGTGACCTGTCCCAGAAGCTCGTCCTCGAGGCCCGCGGGGAGATCGCCACCCTCGCGGATACCATCAACGCCATGACCGACACGCTGCGTTTGTTCGCCGAGCAGGTGACGAGCGTGGCGCGGGAGGTGGGCCTGGAAGGGAAGCTCGGTGGACAGGCGCGCGTGCCCGGTGCGGCCGGGACGTGGAAGGACCTCACCGACAGCGTCAACATGCTCGCCGGAAACCTCACCTCGCAGGTCCGCAACATCGCCAAGGTCACCACCGCGGTGGCCAACGGCGACCTGTCGCAGAAGATCACCGTGGCCGCGCAGGGAGAGGTCCTCGAGCTGAAGGACACACTCAATGCCATGGTGGAACGCCTGCGAACCTTCGCCGCGGAGGTGACCCGCGTGGCGCGGGAGGTGGGCACCGAAGGAAAGCTGGGAGGTCAGGCGTCGGTGCCGGACGTGGCGGGCACGTGGAAGGAGCTCACCGACAACGTCAACCTCATGGCCTCCAACCTGACCGACCAGGTGCGCGGCATCAGCGCGCTGGTCACCGCGGTGGCCAACGGCGAGCTGGCCCGCAAGCTGACCCTGGTGGCGCGCGGTGAGATCGCCACCCTCGCGGACACCATCAACGCCATGACCGACACGCTGCGCATCTTTGCCGAGCAGGTGACCAGCGTGGCGCGGGAGGTGGGCATTGAGGGCAAGCTGGGCGGACAGGCTGAAGTGCCGGGCGCCGCCGGTACCTGGCGCGACCTCACCGACAACGTGAACCGCCTGGCCGCCAACCTCACCACCCAGGTCCGCGCCATCGCCGACGTGGCCACTTCCGTGACCAAGGGCGACCTGAGCCGCACCATCACCGTCGAGGCGCGTGGCGAGGTGCAGGAGCTGAAGAACACCATCAACCAGATGATCGGCAACCTGGCCAACACCACGGAGACCAACAAGCAGCAGGACTGGCTCAAGTCCAACCTGGCCCGGTTCTTCGGGATGATGCAGGGCCAGAGGAACCTGGAGGCGCTGGCGGACATGATCGTCTCCGAGCTGACCCCGGTGGTGGGAGCGCAGAGCAGCGCCTTCTACGTGGCCAAGGGCGACGGGGCGGCACTGGTCCTGGAGCTGCTCAGCACCTACGCCTTCACCCGCCGCAAGCGACTCATCACGCACTTCACGCTGGGAGAGGGGCTGGTGGGCCAGGCCGCCAAGGAGCGCAAGCCCATCGTGGTGACCTCCGCTCCTGAAGGCTACATGCCCGTCCTCTCTGCACTGGGGGAGGCCAGCCCGCGGAACATCGCGGTGATGCCCATCCTCTTCGAAGGCCAGGTCCGCGGCGTGATTGAGCTGGCTTCCTTCAGCGAGTTCACTCCCATTCAGCTCAACTTCCTGGAGCAGCTCACCCTCAACGTGGGGGTGGTGATGAACATGATCGGCGCTTCCGCCCGCACCGAGGAGCTGCTCCAGCAGGTGCAGAAGTCCAACGTCGAGATGGAGGCCCGCAAGAACGAACTGGAGGAGAAGGCCCAACAGCTCGAGGTGAAGAACCGGGAGATCGCCGAGACCAGCGCCAAGTTGCAGGACAAGGCCAAGGAGCTGGCCCAGGTCTCCACCTACAAGTCCCAGTTCCTGGCCAACATGTCGCACGAGATCCGCACGCCGCTGAACAGCATGCTGATCCTGGCCCAGATGCTCGGCGCCAACCCCGAGAAGAACCTCACCGACAAGCAGAAGGAATACGCGGACATCATCCACTCCTCGGGACGCGACCTGCTGGCGTTGATCAACCAGATCCTCGACCTGTCCAAGGTGGAGGCGGGGCGCATCGAGGTGCACCCCGAGCCGGTCTACGCCGTCGAGGTGGCGAACTACGTGGAGCGGATGTTCCGTCCCGTCGCCACGGAGAAGAAGGTGGGATTCACGGTGGAGATCTCCCCCGACGCCGCGCAGGTCATCAGCGTCGACCGGCAGCTCCTGCACCAGGTGCTCAAGAACCTGCTCTCCAACGCCTTCAAGTTCACGCACGAGGGCGAGGTGCGCCTGCGCATCTTCCGCGCGCCGGCGGAAACGCGGTTCAGGAACCCGGCCCTGCAGCACGCCGGCGAGGTGCTGGCGTTCGCCGTGTCGGACACGGGAATCGGTATTCCGGAAGACAAGCGTGACCTCGTGTTCGAGGCCTTCCAGCAGGCGGACGCGTCGACGGCACGGAAGTACGGCGGCACCGGCCTGGGACTCACCATTGCCCGCGAATACGCCCGGGTCCTGGGGGCGGAGCTGAGGCTGGAAAGCAAGGTTGGAGCGGGATCGACCTTCACCCTCTATCTGCCGGTTGAGCGGCCAGCGGTGGAGCCCGGCGTCCCGGAACGGATCTCAAGGCGCAGGCCCGCCGCCGTCGACGTGACCGCACCAGGGCCCGCGGAGGCCGAGGCGGACCTGGAGGTCCGTGGCACGGCGTTGAAGGGGTTCAGGCTCCTGGTGGTGGACGACGACGCCCGGAACCTCTTCGTCACCAGCGGCTACCTGGAGGGACAAGGGGCCGAGGTGCTCACCGCCAACACCGCGCGGGAGGCGATTGAGAAGGTGAAGGCACATGGCGACATCAATCTCGTGCTGATGGACATCATGCTGCCGGAGGTCGACGGGCTGCGGGCCACGCGGGAAATCCACGCCCTGCCAGGCGCGGCAGGAATCCCGGTGGTGGCGTACACCGCCAAGGCAAGCGCGGCGGACCGCGACGAGGTGTTCGCGGCCGGGTGCGTGGACATCGTGATCAAGCCTGCCGAGACCCGGCAATTGCTGGCGGTGCTCCTGAAGCATCTCCCGCCCAAAGGGGGGCCACCATGAGCGCGGCCGGGAGCCAGGTGGTCAGCATCCTGATGGTGGATGATCGGGCCGAGAACCGGCGCGCCCTGGCCGCCATCCTCGACGACCCGTCGTATCGCCTGGTGGAAGCGGCCTCGGGGAGTGAAGCGCTCAAGGCGGTGCTTCGGGAGGACTTCGCGCTGGTCCTGCTGGATGTGAGGATGCCGGAGATGGATGGCTTCGAAGTCGCCGGGCTGCTCGGGCGGCTGGAGCGGACGCGCAACCTGCCCATCATCTTCCTGACCGCGGAGGCCGCCGACGAAGAGGACATGTTCCGCGGTTACACCACCGGCGCGGTGGACTACCTGGTCAAGCCGCTGCGCCCGGAGGTGGTCCGCACCAAGGTGGCCACGTTCGCCCGGCTGTTCCGCCAGCGCGAGGAGATACGGGTGCAAGGAGAACGGCTTCGCGCCGTGGAGCGCCGGGAGCAGGCGCTGCTCCTGGAGCAGGAGCGCGTCGCGGGGGAGCGGAAGCTGCAGGCCGCGTTGATGGAATTCCGCAGCACCCTGGACGCGGTGCTGGACGCGGTGTGCATCTTCGACGCGGGGGACCTGAACGTCCTCTATGCGAACGAAGGCGTCTCCGCGCTGCTGGGGGTGGACCGGGCGCAGCTGCTGAACCAGCCGGTGACCGAGGTGCTGCGCGGCCCCGCGGGAGCGGCACTTCGCGAGCGCATAGACTCCCTTCGTGATGGCCCGAAGGCAACCCGGTTCGAGACGGAAGTGGTCAGGGCCGACAACACCCGCGTGCCCGCGGAGCTCCTGCTGCAGCACATTGCGGACGTGGGACGCTTCGTGGCGGTGGCGCACGACATCACCGAGCGCAAACGCACGCAGGAGGAGCTGGCCCGCCTCTACGCCGAGGCGAAGGCGGCGCTGAACATCAGGGACGAGTTCCTTGCCGCGGCCTCCCATGAGCTGAAGACCCCCTTGACCGCCCTGACCATGCAACTCCACGTGCTGCAGCGTCGGCTCCTCTCCAGGGGCAAGGACGAAGGCGGACTGACCGAGGAGGAGATCGACGCGCGGTTCAAACGCTCCACGCGAAGCCTGATGAAGCTCAAGGACCTGATCGACGAGCTGATGGACGTGGGACGCATCTCCGGCGGGTGGATGCAGCTCACGCGCACCGAGGTGGACCTCGCCTCCCTGGTGCGTGAGGTGGCCGAGCACTTTGGCGACGAGTTCACGCGCGCGGGGAGTGAGCTCACGCTACGGGTCGACGGGCCAATCCTGGGTGCGTGGGATGGCCCACGGCTTCTCCAGGTCATCACCAACCTCGTCTCCAATGCGCTCAAGTACGGCCTGGGCAAGCCCGTGGAGGTGACGGTGGAGCAGGTGGGACCGCTGGCGCGGCTCATCGTGCGCGACCACGGGATCGGCATCGCCCTGGAGGACCAGGCGCGGATCTTCGAACGCTTCGAGCGGGCGGTATCCGGACGCCACTACGGCGGGCTTGGTCTGGGGCTGTTCATCGCGTACCGCATCGTCGCTGCCCACGGGGGAACCATCCGGGTGGAGAGCACGCCGGGGGAGGGCTCCGCGTTCATTGTTGAGCTGCCCGCTCAGCCGCTGAAAAGCGAGCGCGGCGCCCCAGGCATGGAGCGGCCGTCCCCGCCCCCCGCGGCGTGACCACGCAGCTCGCCTTTCTTCCGCGTGAGGAGCTGCGGCGCAGGAAACTGGTCCAGCAGAATTCCGGGAACTGGTCCTTCCGGAGGTACCAGGGTCAGGGCACCCTCCGCGGCATGCGCAAGGAAATCTATCGGATGGATCGTGAAGAGGCGGTGGCGCTGCTGCGGCGCGCGCCGGTGGTGCACCTGGCCAGCGTGACGACGGAGGGGGAGCCCATCCTCCGCACCGTGCACGGCGTGGTGGTGGGCAACGCGGTGGCGTTCCACGGAGCGCCCGCGGGCGAGAAGATGGAGGCGGTGGGGCGACGGGCCGTGATCAGCGCCGAAGAGCACGTGGCGCAGATCCCCAGCTACTTCCTGGACCCGGAGCGCGCCTGTCCCGCCACCACCTACTACCGCAGCGCGCAGGTGCACGGGGTGCTGGAGCGCGTCGACGACGCCAACGAGAAGGCCGAGGTGCTGAGCGCCCTGATGCAGCGCTTCCAGCCGGAGGGCGGTCACGTCCCCATCGACGCGGCGCACCCGCTCTATCGCAAAGCGGTGGCGGGGATCATGGTGCTCAAGGTTCGCCTGGACGACGTGGATGGGAAGGCCAAGCTGGGCCAGAACCGCCGGCCGGAGGAGCTGCACAAGGTGATGCTGGGCCTGTGGCGTCGCGGCGCGTCCGCCGACCTCACCGCCATGGAGCTGGTGCGCGCCGCCAACCCGGAGTGTCCCCCGCCCGAATTCCTCCGCGGTCCCGACGGAGTGAGCCTGCATGTGGCCCTGCGTGATGACGACGTGGCGCAGGTGGTGGCGCTCCTCCACGACGTGTATTGGACCGTGGGCATCCCCGGCGACGCGCTGGCGCGGAGTCACCGTGGCGCCGCCGCGTGGGTGGGCGCGCGCGACGGGAAGGGACAGCTGGTGGCCACCGCCCGGGCCATCTCCGACGGGGCCCGCTCCGCCTGGATCCACGACGTCATGGTGGCGCCGGCGTGGCGCGGGAAGGGCGTGGGCAGCGCGCTGCTGGCTCTGCTGTTGGACCACCCCGCCGTCCGCCACGCGCGTGAGGTTCGCTTGCAGACCCGCGACGCGATGGCGCTCTATGCCCGCTTCGGGTTTGTTGAGCGCGGCCGGAATAGCGAACGCGTGGAAATGGTTCGGCTGGGTGCCTGAGTGGCCCGACGTGAGCGGGCTCACACTCGTCGAGACGGCCGATGGGTCGGGCGTTGACGCGGGCACCGGGCTGAGGGTCAATCCTCCCCGTTTAGCTTTCGTGGCGATGTGGGAGGCTCGGTGGGTCGGCGGGTGGTGGCGTTGGTGCTCGGGCTGGTGCTGCTGCACTCCGCGGTGGCGCGCGCAGCGCATCCCAGTCAGCAGGCCCCCGTCTTCAAGAAGCTCCTGGATTACGACCGCTCCCTGCAGAGTCGGAAGGGCGCGTACGTGGTGCTGGTGGTGCACACCGCCAACGTCCAGGTCGCGCAGGACATCATTGCCGAGTTCCGCAAGGTGGGCGTGGCCGCCATCAGCGCGCCGGTGGCGCAGCTGCCCCAGCTCATTGTCCGCGCCTCCGCCGCCTACCTGGTTTCCGACGCCGTGACGCCGCAGGTGCTGGACCTGTGCGCGCAGAACAAGGTCCTGACGCTCTCCGACGGAGACCGCTTCGTGGGCAGTGGCCAGGTCGCGGTGGGCCTGGGTGCGGCCGCGGATGGCAGGCAGGAGATCGTGGTCCACCTGGGTCGGATGCGCGCGGAAGGACATGAGCTGCCCGCCAGCGTGCTGCGGCTGGCGCGGGTCATCCGGTGACGGGGCGCGTGATGCGAACGGAGCTCTCCCTGCGCATGAAGCTGACCGTGGCCGTGGCGGCGTTGGTGGCGCTCATGGCGGTGGCGTTCCTGGCGCTGGTGCAGCGCTGGATGTCGCAGAGCGCGGAGACGTGGGCGGAGCGTCGTGCGGTGGGCATTGCGCTGGTGCTCTCCAACGCCATGCGCCCCGCGCTGGACTTCGACGACGCCGCCGACGCACGCCGCCTCTTCGACCTCTCGTCGGGCCCGGACCTGGTCTACGCGGAGCTGCGTCGGCCCGACGGCACCGTGCTCACCACCTGGCGTCCCGTCCTCAGCCCGCCCGCCGAGGATGACGCGCCCACCGTGGAGCTGCCCGCCGGCAACACCGTTCCCGTCGCACTGAAGCCCGGCGCCTCGCACCTGGTGCACGTGGAAGGGCAGCTGCTGACCGTGCTGGCGCCCGTCACCGTGGGCCCCGCCGACCAACCCGCCACCGGCGTCATCCGTGCGGACTTCTCCCTCGTCGAGCTGACGCGGGAGCAGCAGCGCAACCTCATGCTGGCCACGCTGGCCGCGTTGGTCATCATCCTGCTGGGGTCGCTGCTGGGCTTTGGCATCGGAACGCTGCTGGTGGCACCGGTGCGCGCGCTGACGCGGGTGACCCGTCGCATTGCCCAGCACCATGACCTGCGCGAGGAGATCGACATCCACTCCGGCGACGAGGTGGGCGCGCTGGCCGAGAGCTTCCGCAGCATGGTCCACGGGCAGCGCGCGCTCCTCAACGCGCTGAAGGCCGCGGTGGAGGGTTTCACCGGCGTCATCCAGCTCACCTCCCGCGCGGGCACCTCCGTGGCGGAGAGCGCCTCCACCATGCAGTCCCGCGTGAACGAGACCGCGCAGTCGGTGAGCCACATGCTCGGCTCCCTGGACGGCGTGGCCTCCAATGTCCAGGACCTCCAGGAGTCCACCCGGCGCGGATCGGTGGCCATCGTCGACATGGCGCGCCGCAACGAGTCCGTGGCCCAGCACGTGAAGGACATGGCGGAGAGCGTGGAGTCCTCCTCCTCCGCCACCGACCAGCTCGTCTCCTCGGTGCAGCGCATTGCCAGCAGCATGCAGGAGCTGGACACCACCGTGGGCCAAACCACGCAGGCCATGGACCGCATCCAGCGCACCATCTCCGCGGTGGAGGGCAATGCGCACGCCACCGCGCAGCTGTCCCGCCGCGCCGCCGACGACGCGCAGGCCGGTCACCACGCGCTGGAGGACACCATCCGCAGCATCGAGCGCATCCGGGAGAACGCGCGCACCGCCGGCAGCGTCATTGAGCGCCTGGGCCGCAGCGTGGGCGAGATCCACGCCATCCTGGGCGTCATCAATGACTTTGCGCACAAGACCAACCTGCTGGCCCTCAACGCCGCCATCATTGCCTCCAACGCCGGCGAGAGCGGCACGGCGTTCAACGTGGTGGCGCAGGAGATCAAGACCCTGGCCGACCGCACCCGCGTGTCCACCCAGGAGATCAGCGAGGTGATTGCCCGGGTGCAGCAGGAGGCGCACACCGCGGTGGCCGCCATGCGCGAGGGCCTGCAGAGCGTGGAGGAGGGTGAGCGCGTGGGCCAGGACGCCGGCGGCGCGCTGCGCAAGATCCTGGACAGCGCCCACCAGAGCAGCCAGATGGTGCAGGCCATTGCCGCGGCCACCGTGGAGGAGGCCACCCAGACCAAGCAGGTCAGCGCCGCGTTCTCCCGCATTGGCACCAGCCTGCAGCACGTCAGCGCCGCGGCGCGGGAACAGGCCCGCGACAGTGAGCGCGTCCGCAACAGCAACCGTTCCCTCACCTCGCTGACGTTGGAGGTGCGGCGCAGCAGTCAGCACCAGGCCGCGGGCTCCAAGGAGGTCATTGGCGCCATGGAGCGCATCACCTCGTTGGTGGGCATGGTGCATGAGGCACAGTCCGACCAGTCCGCGTCCGCCACCCAGGTGCTGCGCGCCGTCGACACCATGCGTGAGTTGTGCACCCAGCAGACGCAGAGCGCGCGACACCTGGAGGACGTCATCCGCTCCCTGCAGGCGCAGGCGTCCGAGATGCAGGCGGTGGTGCAGCGCTTCCGCGTGTGACGCTCCGTCGACGCGCTCAGCGCGCGCGCAGGCCCATCCGACGCACGCCCTGCCACAACGCAATCAGCAAGCATGCGCCCAGCACGCCCCAGAGGATGCCGCCCACGCTGAACTCCCCTGCCTCCGCACCACCCAGCCGCAGCAGGTCCGCGAAAACGAACCGGCCCAGCGCCGCGCCCAGGATACCGACGACGACGTTGGCAATCGCGCCCTGCTGCGCGTCGGTCTTCATGATCAGTGAGGCCAACCAGCCAATCAGTGCGCCCACAAGCAACGAGATGACGAGATCCATGACAGCCTCCTTCACCGGGAGCACACGCTCCGTGGTGGAGGTAGCGACGCACGGGGGCCGCGGGTAGCCACGTCGTGGCCGCGGACAACGCCAGCGGTTCGCGCCGCACCTCCACGGTGACGCTGGTGTCGCCGTGGCAGACGGTTTCTTCCCGGGGCATGCGCGTGTGTGGCAGCGTGCCGACGAGGAGCTGGCATGCGGATGGCACGCGACCTGGTGCAGCGCGAGACGCGGGTGACCACGCCGCCACTGTGCCCGGAGCTGCGGCTGCACCTGGTGACGCCGGAGACCCGCCTGTGGCGCGCGCCGCAAGCCGAGGTGGATGCGCTGGGGGTGGGGCTCCCCTTCTGGGCCTTCTGCTGGCCGGGCGGCCAGGCGCTGGCGCGGTACGTGTTGGACCATCCGCACGTCGTGGCGGGCCGCAGCGTGCTGGACCTGGGCGCGGGGTGCGGCGTGGTGGCCCTGGCCGCGGCACGCGTGGGGGCGCGCACCGTGACGGCCTCCGAGATTGACCCGTGCGCGCTCGCCGCCGTGGAGCTGAACGCGGAGCTGCAGGGCGTGTCCGTGGCGCTGTTGCTGGAAGACGTGCTGCACCGGGCGAGCGGCGCGTGGGAGGTCATCCTGGCCGCGGACGTCTGCTACGACCGCGACGACGCCGCGCGGCTCCGTCACTGGCTGCAAGCCCGCGCCCAGGAGGGGACGCAGGTGCTGCTCAGCGACCCGGCGCGCGGTTTCCTGCGCACCGAGGGGCTGGTGGAGGTGGCGCGCCTGCAGGTGCCCACCCACCCGGAGCTGGAGGGCGCCGCGGTGCGGGAAACGGTGGTTTTCAGCCTGCTCCCCCAGCGGTGACCACCGACGTTGCACCCCGCCACTGCGGAGAAAGGCGGCACCTGCAGCGGAACTCGCGCCCATCCTGGCCGTCTGGGGAATCGTGGGGCAGGACTCCCCGGGTGCGCCCTCCGCGCGACGCGTGGCTTCCCTCGGGAGGTCCCTCGGCACATCGGCTGCACAGGGCTCCGGGGCGAGGGCCACCATGGTTTGTGACGACACCACTCGAGCTGCGGATGGCACGACCGTGGACGCGCTGATCGTCGAGGACGACACCGACCTGCGCGAGATCCTCCACGATCTGCTGGAGCTGGGTGGTCTCCGCGTGGAGATGGCCCGCGACGGCGACGAGGCCTGGGCCTACCTGCTGGCGTCGTTGCCACCGCGCGCCATCCTCCTGGACTGGTTCATGCCCCGCCTGGATGGAGCCTCATTCCGGGAGCGACAACGCGCGCACATCCACCTGCGGAAGGTGCCCACCATCGTCGTCACCGGGGCGCACCATGTGCTCCGGGAGGTGGATGCGGACGCCGTCCTGGTCAAGCCGTTCAGCGAGGCGGACCTCTGGGCGGTGTTGGCACGCGTGGGGGTCCGCGCCTGAGCCTCCGCGACGACGGGCGCGCCGCTTCCGCGGTTCCCACGTCGTCACATCCAGGCCGGTGGGCGCTCCGTGACACGCGTGGCGGATGTGCGCGCGGGCAGCATCCACTGCTAAGCAAATTGCCCTTCCGTCGTGGCCCGGCGAACACCGAAGGGGCTGCGTCAAGACAAATTGCCCATCTGGTCGTGACCGTCTCCAGCGGACCACGACCTGGAGTGCGGCGGGCCCTCGCCGCCCTGGTCAGCGTCGAGCGGTTTGGACAACCGTCAAGGGTCCAAGCGCCACGCGGCAGAAGCTCGCCCGACGTCATTGAGCCCCAGGGCTGTTCGGCCCGTTGTGAACGCGCTCGGCGCCGGCCAGGGCGGCGAGTGCCCGCCGCACTCCAGGTCGTGGTCCGCTCACGACGCCGGCAACCCCACTGGGCATCTTGTTCAGACGCAGCCCCTTCGGTGTTCGCCGGCCACGACGGAAGTGCCATTTTGTTTGGACGCAGCCCCAAACAGTTCCCCAGCGGATTGCGCCTTGACCCACCTCCCCGACGTGACACGCCCTCCTCCCCGGCGCCAGGCACGGGAAACAAGCCGTGCGCCAGTTGCATCGGAGTTCGGGCGGATGGCACAAAGCCCACCAACCGCACCTGTCCGGAACAGCAATCGTGGCCATGCATGCATCCCTCCTCCTCGCCCTGACCCTGGTGGCCCAGGTCGACGCTCCGTCGACGGAACCCGCCATTGCGGTGCTGGGCATGGACGGGCGGCAGGGCGTGTCCAGGGACCTGGCGGTGCTGCTGACGGAGAAGCTCGCCACGCGTCTGCGTTCCCGGGGAGCGTTCTCGCGCGTGGTCAGCTCCACCGACGTGGAGGCGGCGCTGGGTTTCGAGGCGCAACGTCAACTGCTGGACTGCAACAGCTCCTCGTGCATGGCGGAGATCGCCGGGGCGCTGGGCGTGGACTACCTGTTTGTCAGCAGCGCGGGGCAGGTGGAGGACGTGTGGGTCTTCAACGCGCGCATCATCCACACCAGGAGCGGCTCCGCACGGGGTGCGCTCAGCAAGACGCTGACGGGTGGTCAGTCGGTGCTGGTGAAGGAGGCCGACGGCGTGGTGGACGAGGTGCTCCAGGAAGCCGGGCTCCTCAAGGGTCCTCCGCCCGACGTGGCGGCCACGCCGCCCGCTCCTCCGTCGTCGACGGAGGCCAGCGTGAGCTTCAAGGCGGAGAGCCCGTCGGTGCTTCCCGTGGTGCTGCGCGGCGTCTCGGCGGTGTCCGCGGTGGTGGGCGTGGCGGCGGGGCTGCTGGTGTTGGGCGGGTTGGCCACGTCGGGCGGCGCGGTGGGGACGGCGCGGTTCATGCCCGGCGCGGACCTCCTCGAGCCCGCGCTGCAGGGCGCCTTCGTGGCGGGGCTGGGAGTGGCCGGGTTGTTCGCGGTGGTGGTCCCATTGGCCGCGCTGGTGGCCGTGGCAACGGTGGCGGCGTCATTCATCTGAGAGGGGGCGTCCCGTGCGCACACGCAAGCTCCACGTCGTCGTGATGGTGCTGGGCCTTGTCGGTTGCTTCGACGCCTGGTGGCCCCAGGAACCGTGCAGCGGTGACAGCGAGTGCCGCCCGGAAAACTTCTGTGACGAGGGCGTCTGCCGTCCCCGCCCCACCGGTGCTGCGAGCACGAGCTCGTCGTCGGGGGCCACGGTCTCCAGCAGCTCCTCTTCCGGTGGGGTCAGCTCCAGCGCGGAGAGCTCGTCGTCCTCGGGCTCGTCGACGACCTCCACCGGTGTGGCCTCCTCTTTCGTGGCGGCCAGCTCCACCACCTCCTCCTCCACGTCGTCCGCCACCTCGTCGGGAGGTGTCACCAGCTCGTCGAGCGGAGGTGCCTCCAGCTCGTCCGCGACCACCACCTCGACCAGTGCAAGCGTGTCGAGCGCGTCCTCGTCCTCTTCTTCCTCCAGCTCTTCGTCGTCCTCGTCGTCCGGCGCGTCCTCCTCCAGCGCCGCGTCGAGCGCGTCATCCTCATCGAGCTCCGGCGGCGACCCGTGCTCCAACCTCCCCAACGTGAACTATCCCAACACGGTCTTCGTCTCCGCCATGTGTGGCGACGACAGCAACACGGGCTTGAACTCCATGACCCCGGTGCGCACCATCGCTCGCGGTCTGCAACAGGCCACCGGTCAGGTCACCCGCGTGCTGGTCTGCGCGGGGACCTACCGGGAAAGCGTCGTCGTCGAGACACCGGTGTCGCTGCTCGGCGGCCACGACTGCACCACGTGGCAACGCAGCAACACCACCTTCGGCTATCCCGATTTCAACGACGTCAATGAGACCACGGTTCAGCCCAACAGCGGCCGCGCCCTGGTCATGGGCACGCGCAACCCGGGCTCTCCGCCCCTGGAGGTCAGCGGCTTCACCTTCCGCGGCATCGCCAACGCCGTGGGCAATGAGGTCACCGTCGAGATCAAGAGCGCCTCCATCACCTCCAACACGCTGTTCGCGCACAACCACGTGATCGGCGCGGCCGCCTCCAGCGGCACCACCGCCGCCCAGTCCGTGGGGGTGCTCGTCCGTGACTCCGCCGCGCCCAGCATCCAGCACAACCTCATCCAAGGCGGAGGTGGACGCACCGGGGTGGTGAGCCCGGCCAGCATTGGGCTGTTGGTGGCGGGCGACGCCGGAAGCGCGGACATCAACAACAACGTCATCCAGGGTGGCAGCGGGACGGGCCTGAGCGCGTCCGACGGCTCCGTCGGGCTCTGGCTCGAGGGCGGGGTTGCGCCGTTGCTCCAGTTCAACTTCATTGATGGCGGTTCCGGCTCCAGCGTCGACGGCAGCGCATTCCCCTCCGTCGGGGTGCGCGTGGTGGGCAACGCCGCCGCCGACGTGTCGTACAACTACATCAGCGGTGGCACCGGCGCCGCCTCGTCCGCCGCCACCGGGCCGGTGGGGATCTCGCTCGGGTCCACGGGGAGGGTGTCGGTCCTCAACAGCCGAATCTTCGGCGGAGATGCGCCCAACGCCGGCGTCACCCACGCCGTGCTGGTCCAGCAGAGCACCGACGTGGAGCTCATCAACAACCTCATCCACGGCGGCAACCACGCCGACGCCACTGGCGGACAACGCCTCACGGTGGGAATCCGCATCCACAACGGCGCCGCCAACACGCGCGTGTGGCACAACACCGTGCTGTCCGGGAAGTCCTTCAACTACAACCCGCAAGGTTGCGCGCTCAGCGTCCACGGCGCGGACCACGCCTTCAACATCCAGAACAACATCCTGTTCGGCGTGGGGCCCGGCTCCAGCATGTGCTTCGACGGGTGCCCCATCAGCATCGAGGGGACGCTGGCCAACAATGCCATGCTCTCACAGCAGTACATCCTGCACTTCCGCACCGCCTGCGCGACGACGACGACGGTGGGCTCCATGCAGGGCGCCGTCAGTCGCCTCACCAGCGCCGACGCCACCCTGCTCATGGCCGGCAACGTCACCATCAAGGACAACTGCACCGGCGACGCCCAGTGCCTGGTGGATGGGGCGTGCGGGACCGCGGCGGGGTGCAACCCGCGCATCTTCGCGGGGTTCAGCGGTGAGGACGGCTGGGATGACTTCCGCGGCGATCTCACGAGCTACGACATCCCGTTGGATGGCTGGCCCCTGGCCCAGGAGGCGCCGTGCCAGGTGCGGAACTCGTCGCTGGACCTGGGGGTGCCGGGGGACCACTCCGGCGCGACCCGCGACACCACGCCGTCCATGGGCGCGCATGAGTTCAACAATGGCGGCGCCACCGAGACCTGCGGGCTGTGAAACGCCACCGTCAGCACGGCCAGCTTGCTGGGTAGCGGACGCACGGACCCTGCGGTGCTAGGGTGCGCGCCCCCGTGGAGAGACACCCATGCGTATGACCCGTCTGCTGGTCCCCACCGTCAAGGAAACCCCCTCCGACGCGCAGGTGATCAGCCACCAGCTCATGATCCGCGCCGGCCTCATCCGCAAGGTGGCCGCCGGCGTCTACAACTACCTGCCGCTCGGCCTGCGCAGCATCCGCAAGTTCGAGGCCATCCTGCGTGAGGAGCTCACCCGCTCGGGCTGCCAGGAGGTGCTCCTGCCCACGGTGCAGCCCGCGGAGCTGTGGGTCGAGAGTGGTCGCTGGCAGCAGTACGGGCCGGAGCTGCTCCGCTTCAAGGACCGCAAGGGCACCGACTACTGCTACGCCCCCACCGCCGAGGAAGCCATCACCGCGCTGGTGCGTGACGAGGTCAAGAGCTACCGCGACCTGCCCAAGAACCTCTTCCAGATCCAGACCAAGTTCCGTGACGAGATCCGTCCCCGCTTCGGCCTGATGCGCGGCCGCGAGTTCACCATGAAGGACGGCTACTCGTTCGACGTCGACGAGGCGGGCGCGCTCAAGACGTATGACGAGATGTATGACTGCTACAACCGCATCTTCAGCCGCTGCGGCCTGAAGTTCCGTCCCGTGGAGGCGGACACCGGCAACATCGGCGGCACGCGCAGCCACGAGTTCCAGGTGCTGGCGGAGAGCGGGGAGGACGCCATTGTGGCCTGCACCAGCTGCAACTACGCCGCCAACGTGGAGAAGGCGGAGGTGAAGGCCATTGCGCTGGAGGGCCATGACAAGGTGCAGGCGCCCGTCGAGCCGCGGTTGACGCCCACGCCGGGCAAGCAGAGCTGCGCGGAGGTGGCGGCGTTCCTGGGGCTGCATCCTTCGCTGACGCTCAAGAGCGTGGTGTACCTGGTCGACGACGTGCTGTGGATGGTGCTGGTGCCCGGCCACCGCGAGACCAACGAGATCAAGGTGAAGGCGGCGGTGAAGGGCAGCCTCATCCGTCCCGCGGAGAAGGAGGAGCTGGCGCGCGCGGGCCTCGTGGAGGGCTACATGGGTCCCCACGCGCTGCCCGACGCGGTGCGCGGCAAGGTGAAGATCCTCGTCGACCGCACCGTGGCGGAGGCCGGCCCGGGAGAGCGTCCCTGGGTCACCGGCGGCAACCAGGCGGAGCACCACTACACCGGCGTGCGCTACGGCACCCACTTCAAGGGTGACGTGGTGGCGGACGTGCTCACCGCCGGCGGCGACGACACCTGCGGCCGTTGCGGCAAGGGGAAGTTCACCGCGCACCGCGGCATCGAGGTGGGGCACGTGTTCTACCTCGGCACCAAGTACAGCGCCCCGCTCAAGTGCCACCATCTCGACGAGAAGGGCGTGGAGAAACCCATGGTGATGGGCTGCTACGGCGTGGGCGTGGGCCGCACCATTGCCGCGTCCATTGAGCAGAACCACGACGCCGACGGCATCATCTGGCCCATGGCCCTGGCGCCCTACCACTGCGTGGTGCTGCCCCTGGGCCCGGAGCCGGAGCTCGCCGAGACGGCGGAGAAGATCTACACCCAGCTCAACGCGCTGGGCGTGGAGACGGTGCTGGATGACCGCAATGAGCGTCCCGGCGTGAAGTTCAAGGACGCCGACCTCATTGGCTTCCCCATCCGCATCAGCGTGGGCAAGAAGGGCCTCAAGGACGGCAATGCCGAGCTCAAGCTGCGCGCGTCCAAGGACGTGAAGCTGGTGAAGGTGGAAGAGGTGGCCGCCCAGGCCCGGAAGCTCGTCGACGAGGCGTTGGGGCGCTGAGACACGGGGCAGGCCGCGGCGCCGGAGTGAGCGGCGCGTGATATAGAGACGCCATGCGGCTGGGCGGACCCCACCACGTGGGCTGGGTGATGGCGCTGGCCGCGCTCGGGGGCGTCCTTTCCATCCAGGGATGTACCGAGTGCGCGGAGGATGAGGTCCGCCGCGACGGTCGCTGCACCCGCCTGTGCAACGCGCACGGCGACTGCGGCCGCGACCAGCACTGCGACGACGGAACCTGCACCCCCGGCGCTCCCGACGACGGACAGGGCTCCCTCGGTGCCGCCTCGTCCGCTTCCGCGGCGTCCTCGTCGTCGTCAACCTCCGCGTCGTCGGCGTCGTCGAGCTCGTCAAGCTCCAGTGCCTCGTCGTCCACGTCCGGCGGCACGGGGAGCAGCTCCAGCACGTCCAGCAGCTCGTCGGGGACGTGGGAGGTGCGCGTGGAGCCCGCGGCCGCCATCGTGTCCACGGGCGCCACCTACGCTTTCACCGCCACGGTGCAACCGCAGGACCGCGCGGTGGAATGGAGCGCGCTGCGCGGCGCGGTCGACGAGGAAGGCAACTACACCGCCCCCGCGGAGCCCGGTGACGACGTGGTTTCCGTGCAGCTGCGGGATGCCCCCACGGTCACCGCTTCCGCGCAGGTCACCGTGGTGGCGGCGCCACAGACTCCCGTCATCCACGTGACCACCACCCGCGTGACGACGGGACGCGTGGGCCTGGTGGCGTGGACGGACGCGCAGACCAGCAGCGCCTACCAGTGGACTGTGGCCGGGGGGGCCATCCTGGGCGGCCAGGGAACACGCACCATCACCTGGGCCGCGGGAGCGCCCGGCCCCGCCCAGCTCACCTGCCGGGTCACCAACCTCGCCGGGGACACCTCCGCGCCAGGCGCCCTCGACGTGGTGGTGGCGGACCACGGCGTGGAGGTGTTGGCGGGCGCCGTGGGCGGGGCAGGGAACGCCTCGGACACCGGGCAGCGCGCGCGCATTGCCACTCCCTTCTTCCTGGCCCCGCTCCCCGACGACACCCTGGTGTTCACCGAGTGGAGTGGCCACTGCATCAAGCACGTCGACAACGAGGGGCGCGTGTCGCTGCTGGCCGGGCGCTCCGGGGGCTCGGGCAGCACGGATGGCGCGCTCTCCGCCGCGCGCTTCAACAACCCCAACGGCATTGCCACCGACGCCGACGGCAACATCTTTGTCGTCGACACCGGCAACAGCACCATCCGCGTCATCAGCGGCAACACCGTCAGCACGCTGGCAGGGAGCCCGGGCGTCACCGGCTCCGCCGACGGAACGGGCACCGCGGCCCGCTTCAGTGAGCCCTTCGGCCTCGCGCTGGCCACCGACGGGAACCTGTATGTCGCGGACAGCTCCAACCACCTCATCCGCAAGGTGAGCATCACCGGTGAGGTCACCACCATCCTCGGTGCCACCACGCCCGGGGAAGCGGACGGCGACGCCACCGTGGCGCGCTTCGAGGTGCCCTACGGCCTCTTCGCCGAGCCCGGCGGTACGCTCCTCCTCGCCGACAAGGACAACCACATCATCCGGCGCATCACGCTCGTGCCCTCTCCGTCGGTGACCACGCTGGCGGGGACCGCGGACAACGTGGGCTCACGGGATGGCACCGGCAGCGTGGCGCGGTTCCGCTTCCCCCGCGGCATCACCGCGCTCGACGACGGCCAGGTGCTCATTGGCGACACCGAGAACCACGCCGTCCGCCTCATGGACCGCAACAACGGCGTCACCACGTTGGCGGGCGCGGCGGGACAACCGGGTTGGGTCGACGGGACGGGAGACCAGGCGCGCTTCAATGCCCCGCGCGGATTCCTGCAGGCGCCCAACGGCACCATCTACCTCGCCGACAGCGACAACCACGTCATCCGCACCGTGGACCTGCAAGGCAACGTGGCCACCTTCCTGGGCCTGCCCCCCAACATCGGCAGCGCCAACGGGCCCGCCGCGGAGGCCCGCTTCAACGCGCCTGGCGACGTGGAAGCCGACGCCGTGGGCAACCTCTACGTCAGCGACACGGAGAACCACACGCTGCGTCGCATCAGTCCCGACGGCGTGGTGAGCCTGTTGGCGGGGAGCCCCGGTGAGGCCGACGCGGTGGACGGCCCCGCCGCGGATGCGCGCTTCAACCTGCCCGCGGGTCTCGCCCTGGCCAGCGACGGCACGCTCTACGTCGTCGAGAGCGGGAACCACACGGTGCGCGCGCTCTCGGCGGAGGGCGTGGTGCGCACGGTGGCCGGCACGGCCGGCACGGCGGGGAGCGCCGACGGCGTTGGCAGCGCCGCGTTGTTCGACGCCCCGCAGGGCATTGCCGTGGATGCCGCGGGCACGTTGTTCGTCGCGGACACGGGCAACCACACCATCCGCGCCATTGCTCCCGACGGCACCGTGACCACGCTGGCGGGGCGCGCGGATACTTCCGGCAACACCAACGGCACGGGCCAGGCCGCGCGCTTTGATGACCCCAAGGACGTCGTGGTGGACGCGGAGGGGAACCTGCTGGTGGCGGACACCGAGAACCACGTCATCCGCAAGGTGACCCCCGGTGGCGTCGTCACCACGCTGGTGGGCACCGCCGACAGCATTGGCGCCACCGACGGCGTGGGCAGCGCGGCACGCTTCTCCTTCCCCTCCGCGCTGGCGCGCGACCCGGCCGGAAACCTCTACGTGGCCGACACCGCGAATCGCACCATCCGCAAGGTCGCTCCCGACGGCACCGTCACCACCGTGGCGGGCGTGGTGAACCGTCGCGGCGTGCTCACCGGCGCGCTGCCCGGCAGCTTCAACCGCATGCTCGGCATTGCCGTGACCCCCGCGGGCGACGTGGTGGTGGCCGACCATGACGAGCACAGCATCCTGGTGATCCGCGCGCCGTGATCCGGTGGGTTCCCGGAAAGACGTGGCAGATCCAGGGGTTGTCCCGCGTGGTGATCCGGCGCAGACCGCGCGCGCGGGCGGGCCGTTGATAGCGGGCATCCCCTCCCCACCGGAGCCCGCCATGCTGCGCACCACCCTCCAGAACCTCGCCCTGCGCATGACCGCCACGCTGGCGGCGTGCCTCTTCGCCACCGCCGCGCTTCACGCCGACCCCGACCCCACGCCCGCGCGCGTGGCCCCGCAGGGCAAGCAGCCGCTCATCCAGCTGGCCATCCTGCTCGACACCTCGGGCTCCATGGACGGCCTCATCGGCCAGGCCAAGACGCAGCTGTGGAGCATCGTCAATGAGTTCGCGCGGGCGCGGAAGCGCGGCCAGGTCCCGCGTCTGGAGGTGGCGCTGTACGAGTACGGCAACGACGGCCTCTCCGCCGAGAAGGGCTACATCCGCCAGGTGGTGCCGCTGACCACCGACCTGGACCGCATCTCCGAGGCGCTGTTTGGCCTGCGCACCAACGGCGGCAGTGAGTGGTGCGGCAAGGTGATCGACACCGCGGTGACCGAGCTCCAGTGGAGCCAGGATGCCGACGCGCTCAAGACCATCTTCATCGCCGGCAATGAGCCCTTTACGCAGGGGCCGGTGAACTTCCCCGACGCCATCAAGCGCGCGCTCAAGCAGGACATCACCGTCAACACCATCCACTGCGGCAGCGAGCACGAGGGTGTTGCCGGCGGTTGGAAGCAGGCCGCGCTGCTGGCCGACGGACGCTTCTCCATCATCGACCACAACAAGGTCGCCACCTACGTGGCCACGCCGCACGACGAGGAGATTGCCCGCCTGGGTGAGCAGCTCAACAGCACCTACGTGGCCTACGGCAACAAGGGCGGCGAGATGAAGGAGCGCCAGAAGAAGCAGGACAGCAACGCGCAGGCGGCGGCCCCGGCGGCGGTGGTGGCGCGCAGCGTGGCCAAGAGCTCCGCGCACTACCGCAACGACGGCTGGGACCTGGTGGACGCGCAGAAGGAGGGCAAGGTTGCGCTGGAGGCCATGGCCGACGACGAGCTGCCCGCCGAGATGAAGGGCATGACGCCGGAGCAGCGCAAGGCCTACGTGGCGGAGATGGAGCGCAAGCGCGCCGCGCTGCAGGCGAAGATCCGCGAGCTGGAAGCCAAGCGCCAGGCGTACCTTGCCGCGCAGCAGAAGAAGGGGAAGGACAAGGACACGTTTGACGCCGCGGTGGTGGAGAGCGTGCGCAGCGGCGCCGGGAAGAAGGCCTTCACCTTCGAGTGAGCAACCGGGGCGCCGGTTCATGGCGCCGTCCCAGCTTGCCGCCACGTGCGCGCTCGCCCACATCGTCCGACGGAGGGAGTCCATGGGCTACCGCGACCCGTACCGCGGCGGCGGACCGCACCACCCCACGGCGGATTGGGGCAAACCCCCGGAGAACCCGGCGGAGTCGGGACGCGGACGCATGCACGCCATCACGTTGCCCCACCACTTCCGCGACGAGCTGGAGCAGGGGCGAGCGCGCGGCTCCGTCGTGGGAAGCCGGCCCGCGGGGAGGACGCGGACGTTCGCGGGCGTGGGTCCGCGTCGCTACCGGCGACCCGACGCCGGCATCCTGGAGGACGTGGCGCTTGCCCTCACGGAGGATCCCCACGTCGACGCCGGGGATGTGGAGGTCACCGTGCGCGAGGCCGAGGTCACCCTCAGCGGGAACATCCCGGACCGCGCGCAACGTCGCCGCGCCGAGGACATTGCCTGGAGCGTGCGGGGCGTCGTGGACGTGCACAACCGGCTGGTGCTCCACCGCCGCGCCGCGCACCCGGCGGACATCCCCGCCGAGAAGCAGCCGCCACGCGTGCCGCAGATCAGGCCGCCGCGCTGGTTCCAGTGACGTCGTGATCCGGCCGGGCGCGCGCTCGCAGCCACCGGTCGCGCAGACGCAGCACCGGTTCCTCCACCAGTCTGCGCAGCGCCACGGACACCCCCAGGGACCCCAGCACCGCCACGACGAGCAACACGCCAAAGCCCAGGCCGTGCCCACGCAGCTCCCGTCGGACCAGGTCACCCACGGTCTCGTGCGTGAGGTAGAGCGTGTAGGCGTGCTCGGCCAGGAACGTGGCCCACACCAGTCGCGCGGTGCGTCCCACCGTCAGGCACCAGGGGATCATCAGCGCCACACCCAGGCTGACCAGCGTGAAGGCGGGCACGGAGGCAAAGAACGCCATGCGCTCCCGGCCGTCGGCCGTCCACCCCGTCACCCACGGGTTCCACGTGGCCAGCACCGCCATGGTGGCGCCCACGGCCGCGCAGAGCCCCGCGCGCTGCTCCAACCAGCGCCAGGCTGCCACGCGCCACTCGTGCGCCGCCGCCAGCGCCACGCCCAGCACCAGCCCCTCCAGCCGCAGGTGGGTGGGGACGTAGAAGCTCCCGAGGAACGCGTTGTAGCTCCCCTTCGCCATCTCCGGCTGCGCCCACGCGCGCATCACGGGGGACAGGAGGAAGAGCGCCCCCACGAGGACAAACACCGCCTCCCTCCGCCAGCGCCCCAGCTTGACGAGGAGAAACACCACCACCGGGAGCAGCAGGTAGAAGTGCTCCTCCACGCACAAGGACCAGCTGATGAGCCAATCCGAGGGCGCGAGGTAGTTCTGCAGGAAGAGCCCCAGCGCGGGGAGATGGGTCGTTGGCACCTCACCCAACAGGCACAGCCCCAGCAGGCATACGTAGTAGGGCGGCAGCGTGCGCAGCCAACGTCGCAGCCAGAAGCTGGTCCACGGGACGGCGCCGCTCCTTCGCACGGAGCGCAGCAACTGCCCGCCCACCAGCCAGCCGCTGAGGACGAAGAACACGTCCACACCCACGGAGCCGCGCAGCGCGAACCAGCGCAGCCACGTGGGACAGCCCGGCAGCCAGCGGTAGTGGTGCAGGATGACCAGCAGGATGGCCAGCGCGCGCAACACGTCCAACCCCGCCAGCCGGGCGGACGACGGGGCCTGGGAGTCCGGCGCGGCGTGCTGGGGCGGATGGGCGGGCAACATCGGGATGCGGCGGGGTTCGGGTGGGACGTTCCCCCAACTGTCTCCACTGGGTCGAGGCTTCCCGGCCCGTGCGACGTGGGTTCCCGCCACGTTGGAGGTCACGGCGACCCGGCTTCCGCGGCGGGACCGGCGCCGCCCGTCGCCGTCACGGGGGCCGGTTGACAGGTTCCCAAAGAGCACTACCTTCCCCGCCCCGCGCCGCCCCCTGGTCCGTGGTCGTGGCGGCGCGCCATCAGGAGAAGGCCATGAACCAGCCCGTGGCAGCAGGAGCCTCCAACGAGCCACCCGCCCCCAACGGCGCCCCTGGCGCAAGCACCGCGTCCGGCGTCGGGCAGGCCATGGTGGAGGTCCAGGGACTGACCAAGTTCTACCGGGACGTTCCCGCCATCCAGGACCTCAACTTCACCGTCCGCAAGGGTGAGGTCGTCGGGTTCCTGGGACCCAACGGCGCCGGCAAGTCCACCACCATGCGCATCCTCACCGGCTGCATCCCCGCCACCAGCGGCGTGGCGCGCATTGCCGGCCTGGACGTCTTCGAGTCGCCCATGGAGACCAAGCGCAAGGTGGGCTACCTGCCCGAGCTTCCGCCCGTCTACATGGACCTCACCGTCGCCGAGCAGCTGCGCTTTGGCGGCTCCCTCAAGGGACTGGGCGGCCCCTTCCTCGAGGACGAGATCCAGCGCGTGTCCAAGCGCGCCGGCGTGCATGACGTGCTCGGCCGCATCGTCGGCAACCTGTCCAAGGGCTACCGCCAGCGCGTGGGCCTGGCGCAGGCACTGCTGGGTGACCCGGACGTGCTCATCCTGGATGAGCCCACCGTGGGCCTGGACCCGCGCCAGATCAACGAGGTGCGCGCGCTGGTGCGTGAGCTGGGCGGTCACCACACCGTCATCCTGAGCACGCACATCCTCCAGGAGGTCACCATGACGTGCCAGCGGGCCATCATCATCGCCGGTGGTCGCGTGGTGGCCGACGACACGCTGGAAGGCCTGACCCAGAAGCACCAGGGCAAGAGCCTGGAGGAGATCTTCTTGCATTTGACGGCGGGATGAAGGGGTGGAGCGTCAAGAAAAGGAAGTCAGGAGTCAGGAGTCAGAAGTCAGAAGTCAGAAGTCAGAAGAAAGGCCCCGGCGGTACCGAGAGTTCTTCCGACGACGACATCCCGTACGCCTTCTGACTTCTGACTCCTGACTCCTGACTTCCTTTCCAACCCGGCCCCCCAGTCCCCAACGAGGCAACCATGCGGCAGGTGATGGGAATCCTGAGAAAAGAGCTGATCGTCTACTTCACCACGCCAGTGGCGTACGTGGTGTTCGCGCTGTTCACCGTGGTGGCGTCCATCTTCTTCTGGAGCTTCCTGCAGCGCTTCATGCTGGAGAGCCAGCAGTTCCTCCACATGCAGCGGCCTGAGCTGTTGGACCGGTTGAACTTCAATGACCGCGTCATCACGCCGCTCTTCGTGGGCTACGTGCAGATCATCTTCCTGTTCGTGCTGCCGCTGCTGACCATGCGCCTCATTGCCGAGGAGCGACGCACCCGCACCATGGAGCTGCTCCTCTCCTCGCCGGTGCGGCCCTGGCAGATCGTGCTCGGGAAGTACCTGGCCAGCGTGGTGATGGTGCTGTGCATGGCCCTCATCTCCGCGGTCTACCCCGTCCTCCTCGAGGTCTTTGGCGCCGGCAGCGGCAGCAGCGGACCGCTGGACTGGGGCACCGTGGGGCTCGGTCTCCTCGGGCTCACGCTGGTGGGCGCAACCTGCTGCGCGGTGGGCCTGTTCACCTCGTCGTTGACCGACAACCAGATCGTCGCCGCGGTGATTGGCATGATGGCGCTGCTGTTCTTCTGGGTGTTGCGTGGCGTGGGCGCCTCCGTCGAGGGAACGCTGGGGGAGGTGCTCAGCTACATCTCCATCCTCAGCCACATCGAGTCCTATGCGCGCGGCATCTTCAGCGTGCCGGACCTCGTCTACTTCCTCTCCTTCATCTTCCTCGCGCTCTTCCTCTCCAATCGGATGGTCGAGAGCCAGCGCTGGACCTGAAAGGCGCGGAGGACTGCCATGAGAATCGCTTCGATCATGATGGGTGTCGTCGGCGGCGTGGTCCTGGTGACCTGCCTGCTGACCATCTTCTTCTTCCCGTTGGACAGCCTGCTGCTCTGGGGAAAGATCAGCGTGGGCCTGGGCATGGTGCTGGCCGCGCTGGCGCTCAACTGGGAGGGCGTGCGCAACGCGGTGTCCAAGAAGAGCACCACGTTCGTCACCACTTCCGTCGTCATGACCCTGGGCCTGGGCGTCATCTTCGGTGCCATCAACTACCTGGCGGCCTCCCACAAGAAGGAGGTGGACCTCACCAAGGACCAGGTGTTCACCCTCAGCGACCAGACCCAGAAGGCGCTGCAGCAACTGAGCGAGCCGGTGCTGGTCACCGCGTTCTTCCGCAAGGATGAGCCGGAAGGTGAGGCGCTGGATGACCTGGTGGACCGCTACGAGATCCTCTCCGACAAGGTGAAGCTCACCCTGGTCAACCCCGACCAGAACCCGCAGCTCGTCGAGAAGTACAAGGTCACCGAGCAGAGCCCGCGCATCATCGTGGAGAGCCGGGGCCAGGAGGCGCGCGTCAAGGAGATCGGCGAGGAGGCGCTCACCAACGCCATTGTGCAGGTCAGCCAGCGCGCCAAGAAGAAGCTGTACCTGACGCAGGGCCACGGCGAGCCCGGCCTGGAGAGCGAGGACGCCGACGGCATCAAGGCCACGGTGCAGGACCTGGGCAGCGAGGGGTACGACGTGGCGGGCCTCAACCTCGTCGACGCGCAGAAGATCCCGGAGGACACCGGCGTGCTCGTGGTCATGGGGCCGCGCCAGCCGCTCTTCCCGCCGGAGGTGGAGCTCATCAAGGGCTTCCTGCAGAAGGGCGGGAAACTGCTGGTGATGGTGGAGCCGGGCGTGACCACGGGACTGGAGGACGTGCTGAAGTCCTACCGGCTCGAGCTGGGCAACAACACGGTGCTGGATGCCAGCCAGTTCGGTCGGCTCTTTGGCCAGGGCCCCGACGCGGCCATCATCTTCCAGTACGAGCCGCACAAGTCCATGGAGGGCATGGAGGGCACCGCCAGCGTCTTAAGGAGCGCGCGCTCCGTCACCACGCTCCCCGGCGACGAGAAGATCACCGTCACCTCCCTGGCCTACAGCCACCCGCGCTCCTGGGGTGAGACCAAGCTGACCGAGGGTGACTGGCAGTGGAACGACGGCGAGCTGCGCGGTCCGGTGCCGCTCATTGGCCTGGCTGAGACGGGCGGCGCGCCGGAGGGTGAGGACAAGGCGGCGGTGCAGACGCGCCTGATGGTCTTTGGTGACGTCGACGTGGCCACCAACCAGTACCGCGTGCTGGGCGCCAACCGGGACCTGCTGCTCAACAGCGTGGCCTACCTGGCGGAGGAGGAGGCCAAGATCAGCATCCGGCCCAAGACCCGTGGGGCCAGCCGCATTGTGCTGACGCCCACGCAGGAAGCGTTCATTGCGTTCTTTGCGCTGGATGGCATGCCGGTGACGCTGCTGGCGTTCGGGCTGGGCATCTGGCTGGTGCGTCGACGTCGGTGAGGGAGGGCAGGTAGCTCATGAACCAGATCCAGAAGTCGCTGCTGACCGGGGCGGTGTTCGTGGCGTTGGCGGGCGGCGCGGCGGGCCTGGCGTACTGGGACAAGAAGTCCCGCCAGGGTGAGAGCGAGCGCAAGGAGAAGGAGAAGCTCGCCTTTGACCTCAAGGCCGACGACATCCAGAAGGTCGACGTCACCAACGCGCAGGTACACGCCGTGGCCGAGCGCACCGCCGAGGGGTGGAAGCTCACCGAGCCCATGGTGGCCCCCGCCGACGACGCCATCTGGACCGGCATGGCCACCGCCCTGGCCAACCTGCGCCTGCGGACGCGGTTTGCGGAGGGCGAGCTGGACCCCGCCACGGTGGGGCTCAGCGCGCCGGAGACCACCGTCAGCGTCACCACCAAGGACGGGAAGACCTACCAGCTGCACGCCGGCAACAAGAGCCCCTTTGACGACGGGCAGTACGTGCGCGCCGGCGAGGACGCGGCCAAGGCGCCCGTGGCGGTGACGGTGAGCTACAACCTGGGCGCGTTCCAGAAGAGCCTGTTCGAGATGCGGGAGAAGCGGCTCATCACCGAGGCCGCCACCAGCATTGACGCGCTGGAGGTCCTCCAGAAGCAGCCCACCGACGACGCCATCAGCTTCAAGGTCACGCGTGAGGGCGAGGCGGGCAAGCACAAATACGAGGATGGCTGGAAGCTCGTCACGCCGGTGGCCGCGCCGGGCGACCGCGAGGAGCTGGGCAAGGTGGCGGGCAACCTGACCGGGCTCAAGGCGTTGGCGTTCGTCGACGAGACGGCGGCGGAGCTGGCCAGGTGGAACCTGGTGGAGCCGGACATCACGGTGAAGCTGAACCTGGCGGGCACGGAGCGCACGCTGCTGTTTGGCAAGGTGGAGAGTGGCGGGGTGAAGAAGCACTACGCCAAGCGCGCGGACGTCCCGAACGTGGCGGAGGTCTCGGAGACGGACTTCAACTCATTGCGCAAGGACCTGTTCACGCTGCGTGACAAGCGCCTGCTGGACTTTGACCGCGACCTGGTGACGACGATCAGCGCCACGCTGCCCGGCGGCGGGAAGCTGACGCTGGTGAAGAGCCTGGCCGACGGTGGCGGCACCGAGGTGTGGCGCGTGAGTGAGCCGAAGGACGCGCCGGCGCGGGCGTGGAAGGCCACGTCGCTGCTGTACACGCTGGCGAACTTCAAGATGAAGCGCTTTGTGAAGGAGGGTGTGCCCTCACCGGCACCGGCGGACCTGCTGGCCACCTACGGCCTGGACAAGCCGATGCGGACGGTGCTGTTGCAGGACGGCAAGGGTGGGGAGCTGGTGACGTTCCTGTTCGGCAGGGAGGAGGGTGGTGAGGTCTTTGTGATGGCGAAGGGCGGGACCAGCGTGGGCGCGGTGGATGCGAAGCGTCTGGAGGACCTGCCCCAGAGCGCGGACGAGTTCAGCGACGAGCCGATCCAGGCCTTGGGCGCCAAGAAGGACGGCGGCGCCGCCAAGCTGTAGTCGCGCAGGCGGCCGGCCCCGACGGAGCGGGCCAAGGTCCGGCCGCCCTTGGGAGTGCGGTCAGCATTACCGCTTTGGCTTCGCGACGTCGGAGAGCCGTCCGTGCCGGCCCTCCGGACCTCGGAAGCCAGTGCGGCCGGCCACTTTCGGACTGCGGTATGAAGTACCGCTTTCTCTCGAGCTGACCGGAGACCGCGCGACGCTCCCCGGTGCGGAGGTGGCCGGGGGCGTCAGGCTGGCGGCTCAGGGCGCGTCAACCCAGTTCAGCACGATGAGCGCCGCGCGCTGCGTGCACGTCTCGTCCTGGATGAAGCTCACCGCGATACGCTTGGCGGTGAAGCCGCTCCCCGACACCACGTACTTCTGGAGCGTCACGCCCTGGAAATCCACGGCGCCGTCGTCATCGTAGGCTGCGTCGAACTCCGCCTTCGTCGCGCCGATGCCAATCACCGTGGCCGTGTCCTCCCCGGCAAACGGCGGCGTCAGATACGCCTGCAGCGTGGACTGGCTGTCGATGTCCTCACCGCTCTTGTACGCCACGAGCCGGATGCCCAGGTTGCTGTAGCCCAGCAGCGCAATCTGCTGTCCTTCCACCGTGGCAAACCCTTCCACGTCGGGGGTGCCCAGCGCGGTCTTCGCCGAGCCGAAGCTGGTCCCGCCCAGGAAGCCCGCGGTGATGTTCCCCAGCTTCAGCTGGTCCAGGTCGAGCGGCGGGTTCAGCGGCGTGGGCGTGGCGTTCCCGTCGTACGGAGCGTGCACCGCAATGGCCGTGACGTTGGTCCCATCGTGGGTGAACACCACGCCGTCGGCGGGATACGCGTCCATGCGTCCATCCAGCGCCTCCAGCCCCGCCTCCACGCGACCCAGCACGCCATACGCGTCGCTCACCTCGGTGCGCGGGTCGCCCAGGACGATGTTGGTGTCGGTGTGCCCGGCGAACCCGTCGAAGAACGCCACGCGGTTGACCACGTCGTCGTCGGAGAGGGTGCCCGCCAGGTTGCCGCTGCCGTCGGCGGTGTCGCCGTAGGACACGCTGATGCGCTTCTCGCAGTAGAACACGCGGAAGGGCAGCGGGCTGGCGCCGCCGTTCTCGCCGGGGATGAGCCGTTCCTCGTCGGCGCCAAAGGCCGCCCGCACCTCCGCGCGCGTCATGCCCACGGTCACCAGGCCATCCACGCCCAGTGCGCCGCCGCCCTGCGTCACCACGGTGCGGTCCACGCCGTCGGGGTTGATGCCGTCGCACAGCGTGAAGGGCGGGAGCGGACAGGTGCCGCTGCTGCTGGAGGAGCTGCTGGCCGCGCCGGAGGAGGAGCTGGCCGTCCCCGACGAGGACGAGCTGGTGCTGCCCCCGTTGCTGGACGAGCTCTCCCCGCTGGAGGAGCTGGCCGCGCCGCTGCTGCTGCTGGCCGCGCCGGATGACGACGAGGACGACGTGGAGCCACCGCCCGCATCCGGGGTCTCACTGGTGGGGGTGCAGGCGGCAAGGAGGCTGAGGCACAGGGGGGCGCCGAGGCGCGTCAGGGGGAGGAATTTGCGCATGAAGACGGGTTGTAGGCCCGGCCGGCTTGGGCTTCAACGGAAGGTGGCCCGGTGGACGAACGCCACGGGGCGGACGAACATGAAGCCATGAGCGAAGTCCGGTGGGTGGATCACGCGGTCCAGCAGGCGGATGAAAAGCGCCAGACCGAGAAGAGCGAAGAGGAGAAGCGGCAATCCAAGGCCGCGTTCGAGAAGCGCCTGCAGCAGGACCGCCAGGTCAAGGAGCAGCAGGGCAAGGCCGCGCAGCATGAGGCCCAGGGCAAGCAGGTGGCGCAGGAGAAGGCCGGCCAGGCGGGTCGGGAGCAGGCCCAGGCGCAGCAGGCGGCCCAGAAGGGCAAGGCCCAGGTGGCCAAGAAGGGTGCGCAGGAGACCAAGAAGGAATCCGCAGTTCTTGCGCACGTGCGACAGCAGGCCGCCCAGCAGAACGCCAAGATGCCGGAGCGTCCCCGCGTGCCGCTGTTTGGCCAGCAGTCCGCTGCCCTCCACCGCGACATGGAGAAGGCCGCCGCGCAGAGCCAGGAGTCCGGCCGCGCGCTCTCCAGCAACCGCGACGAGGCCCAGGGCCTGTCCCGCTCCCAGGAGAAGAGCCGCGCCAAGGAGATGGACGACAAGGACGAGGTCCGCGAGAAGGACACCCAGGCTGCCCGCGCCGAGGCCCGCCAGGAGGCGCAGCAGGCGCAAGGGGCGCAGCAGGCCAACGTGCCCCAGACCCGCGTGGATGCGGATGGACGTCGTCACGGTGGCGGCGGGCAGGGCGGAGACCAGGGCAACGGCAGCAACAAGCAGCAGGGTGGTCGGGAGGTCAGTGAGGTGGAGCA
This sequence comes from Myxococcota bacterium, assembly GCA_040752415.1. GTDB lineage: Bacteria > Myxococcota > JACRCW01 > JACRCW01 > JACRCW01 > JBFMGU01. The sequence continues at coordinate 30,764 of JBFMGU010000021.1, read as the reverse complement.
GAAGACGCGCCCCTCGGCGGCCTCCGTCGAGCGCGCGGAGCGCACCGCGGCCATCCAGAAGCTGTGCGAGAAGCTCCTGGACAACTTCTACCTGGGCGCCGCCCCCGACGGCTCCGCCATGATGCGCATGGAGCTCAAGGAGGGTGTGCTGGCCGGCCTGATCCTCGACGTCAAGGTCGACGACAAGCGGCGTGTGAAGTTGACCCTCAGCGGCGGGAACAAGGAGGCCATTGACTTCGTCACCTCCTCCCGCGGTGAGCTCTCGCGCGCACTGGGCAAGAAGGGCCTGGTGTTGGACAGCGTGGAGGCTGGCTGACGCCGGACTGTGCTATCACCCGGCACCATGACGACAAGGCAATGGGCAGTGCTGTTGGTGACCCTGCCACTGGGCTCGGGGTGCTTCGTCCTGGGGCAGGCGGCGGGCGTCGGATTCTGTGAGGCCAACCCGGAGCAATGCGTCACCTCCGACGCGTCCGGCGCATCCACCAGCAGCGGCTCTTCGGGAGCGCCCGCGTCGTCCAGCTCCGGCAGTTCATCAACGGGGCTGCAGAGCAGCAGTGCCTCCGTCACCAGCGGCACGGCAACCTCGGCGGTGGCCAGCGCTTCTACCAGCAGCGGAGCAGCCAGCGGCTCGGCGTCTTCCAGCGCCTCGAGCTCGTCGGGGGGCAGGACCTCCTCGTCGGGGGCCGCCTCCACGTCCACCTCGGCTGCGGTGACCTCCACCTCGTCTTCGGGGGCTGCCAGCTCCGCGTCCTCCGCAGCCTCGTCCAGCGCCTCGAGCGCCTCCAGCTCGTCCAGCGGCGACCCCTGCGGGGGCCAGTGCAACCCGGAGGACGCGTGCTGGGGCCAGCAGTGTTGGACGATGGCCACGCACCCGGGGTTCGCCACGGCGGCCGTTGTTCCCTGGAGCTCCAACGTGACCGGTGTCTCTGCGGGCCCGCGCCTGTGGATTGGCGGCGACCCCGCCTCATCTCCTCATTTCTCGGTCTTCGTGCCCATCCCCTACCAGACGTCGCAGCACATCGTGGCGGGCGTGGTCTGGAACGGCACCGCGTTCGCGGGCACCAACACGGCCCAGTTCGTCACCTCGCCGGGCAACAACATCTACACGCGGGACCTGGACTCCGTGACGGTTGCGTGGGCCGGCCCAGCGCTGCTGCGGGTCTCCGCCGGGGTCAACAGCTCCGACGCCACGGATCAGCTCATCAATGCCGGGCGCTACCGCGTGAACAACGTCAGCGGCCAGGCAGAGCTGTACGGCACTGGCGACGAGGACATCACCACGGACGACCTTCCGACGACCGCGGCGGCTCTTGGTGACTACGTGGTCCTGGGGCCGCACGCCGCGGCGAGTGGCGACACCCGGGTTGCGGCGGTTGTGAAGGGCACGCCAGACAGGCTGTATGTTGTCTCGGCAACGTCCAACACCACACCGCTGATGAACAAGGTCATGCCCTCGGGCACTGAATGGCAGATCCAGGGCGTCCTGGATCCGGGCGACAACAAGGCGCTCGTGATCGCGCACGCACCCGCCGCGCCTGCGCCCAACTGGTTCCTGTTCAACAGTGGCCAGGCGGCGGACAACTGGCCAATCCAGGCAACCCCGCCGCTGCAACCCGTGTTGGCGGGAGCCAGGCGTTCGTTTGCGGTGCTGCAGGCCCGGTCCGGTCGCCTCATCATGGCCGCCGCGGTCAACGTCGATTGCGGGGCGGCCCCTTCGGCCCCCACCGTGGTGCGCTTCCTCGAAATGCCGCAGAGCGGCTCCGGCACGGGCGTCACCGCCAACAACCTGCTCACGCATGAAGTCACGTGCAACCAGGCGAGATCAGCGCGTTGGAGCGTGGCGCCACCGGTGGGGGCGTCCGGGCCGGCCTACCTGCTCATGACAACCGACGACGGCTCCCTGCTGTTCCGCGTGGACTTCGACGCCAGCGGCAACCCGTTGCACATGGAACCTCCCATGAACATCTACCTTTCCTTGCTCAACCCGCTGAAGCAACCCGCGGGCCTCGGGTGGGACGGCAACGCGCCCGTGATGTGCACGAGCCAGACCGTCCACGACGCCACCAGGACGGAAGAGCACATCTCGTGCTTCCAGCCGGAGCCCGCACCATGAAGGCCCCCTGTCTCGCCCTTTGCTGGGGCATCGTGCTGGGTGCGGTTCCGGCGGGGGCCCACGCCGAGACCAAGGTGGCGGTGCTGCCCCTGCAGGCCAAGACCGGCGTGGATGACAAGACCGCGGAGCTGCTCACCGACGTCATCACCACCGAGGTGGCCAAGCGCGTGGACCTGCGCGTCATCGGCACGTCGGAGATCAAGAGCATGGTGAGCTTTGAGCAGCAGCGCAGCCTGCTCGCCTGCACCGACGACAGCTGCCTGGCGGAGATTGGCGCGGCGCTGGGTGTCGACGACATGGTGACCGGCTCGGTGGGCAAGCTGGGCACCGCCACCATCCTCAACCTCAGCCTGGTGGACATCCGCAACGCCAAGGTGCTGGGGCGCGTCAGCGAGCAGGTGCAGGGCGACGCGCAGGCCCTGCTGATGCTGCTCCCCCACGTCGTGGGGACGCTGATGCAGGCCATCCCCGGCGGCCCGCCGCCTCCGCCCCGTCCCGCCCCGCCCGCCGGAGGGCAGACTGCGACGGCTTCCGACGGTGGCGGCCAGTCCTCCACTCCCACCAAGGAGGAGGACGGCAGCGGCTCAAGCTGGCCCCGTCGGGTGGGCGGCCTGGGCGTGGTGGGCGTGGGCGCGCTGCTCCTGGCCGGCGCGGTGGGTCTGGGTATCGGCAGCCTGGTGCTGTTCGGGGGCTCCCGGTTCGCGCACGCCAGCCTCGTGGCACAGGGCCTCCCCGAGCCGCTCATCAAGTTCTGGGGCTTTGCCCCCGCGCTGCTCGCCGACGTGGGCGGGATTGTCAGCGTCGTGGTGATTGGCGTCGGGATCGTGATCGCCGTGCTGCCCTGACGTTGACGCCCAGACCGGCGGTGGCCATGCTCCGGAGGTGGACTCCGACAAGCGACGCTTCAAGCGCGTGCGCATCCCGCTGCTGGTGCAATACCGGTTCAGCCCGCTGGGCGAGTTCCGCACCGACTACGCCGTGAACGTCTCCGAGGGCGGCCTGTTCATCTCCAACGCGGAGGCCGTGCCGGAAGGCAGCGTGGTCTTCCTGCAGTTCCTCACGCGCGAGGGCATGCACCTCATCAGCGGGGAGGGGCGCGTGGTGCGCAACGGCAGGGACGGCGGCCAGGGCGTGCAGTTCATCCGCCTGGATCCCGCGGACCTGGAGCGCCTGCACGAGCTCATTGACCGCGTGGAGCGCCAGCGCGGCTGACCGTCACCGCCCCGCCAGGTGCGCCAGCTGCTCCTCCACCCAGCGCGCGCGCTCGTCGTCACCCAGCTCCCGGTAGAGCCGCGCCGCCAACGTCAGACCCGCGCGCGCCTCATCCCACGCGCCCAGGACCGCCAGGTGCTCACCGTACGCGCGCGCCGCCGCCGCCAGTCCCGCGCGGTCCCCGCTCTCGTCCAGCGCCTCCAGGGCGGCCACCAGGTGATCGTGCGCGTCCTTGCTGTGCCCCTCGTCCAGCGCCAGCTCCGCCAGCTGCAGCAGCGCCGCACCCTCCACCGAGCGATGGGCCGCGTCCTGCCCCGCGTGCTGCGCCAGTTGCGCCGCCAGGTCCGCCGCCGCGCGCGCGTCGTCACCCTGGCCCAGCAGGCGCAGTGCCCGGGATCGCCCCAGGTGGGCGCGCGCGGCGGAGAGGTGGTCGCCCGCCTGGTGGGCCCAGTGCAGCGCGTGCGCGTACGCCGCCTCGACGTCACGCGCGTCCGCGGGGGGCAGCGCGTCCTCGAGATCCTGCGCGGTTTGCAGCGGGTTGGGGGCCACGGAGATTCCGGGGTGGAAATTGTTGGTGCGCCGACGCGCCAGACCTACACTATCCGCTTCCGCTGGACCTGGAATGGGTGATCCCATGACGACGCGCATCACGAAGTGGAAGCGGGAGCTGTGCGGCGCGGCAACGCTGCTGCTGCTGGGGACGGTGGCGCGCGCGGACAAGTCGGTCCCGGGCGTGTTCAGCTACGTGATTGCCACCAGCAGCGAGAACGGTGAGGCGCCCTCCACCTGGCCCTTCAACGCGCTGGACGGCAAGCCCACCACGGGCTGGTGCACCGCCGGTGACGCCGTGGGGCAGTCGCTGGTGCTGGGGTTCATGAAGCCGGAGACCATCACCCACGTGGGCGGCGTGCCGGGGGTCGTGGTGGGGACGCTGCTGGACGGCGGCCACGCGCGCGTGCGTGAGCTGGAGCTCAATGACGGGAAGGAGCGCCGCACCGTCGTGTTCATCGACGACGCGAAGCTCCAGGAAGTCATGCTCCAGCCGCCCATGACGGTGCGCGAGCTGACGATCACGATCAAGGACGTCTTCCCGTCGGAGAAGGCGGGCGCGGGCGCGTGCCTGGGTGAGCTCAGCCTCCGCAAGGGCGACATGCCGCTGACGGGCGAGGCGGTTGCGCGGCAGGTGCGTGGCATCACCCGGCCCAAGCTGCGCCTGGTGGGCCCGTGGGTGGACAACCCCAGTGCGCCGGAGCGGTTCCTCACGCTGGCGCTGGACGGCACGTTCACCTGGCGCTTCGAGCCGCTGATGGAAGGCTCGCCCACCACGTTGAGCGGCACCTGGGACGTCGCCAATGGACGCCTGCAGCTCAAGCCCAGGGCCGGCAAGCCCAGCGCGCTGAAGTACACGCATGACAAGGTCCAGGAGCGTGGCGGGACCTTCCAGCAGCTGGTGCTGGAGGGCGAGGCCGGGCACGAGAAGCTGCCGGGAAGCTACCGTCCCGCCGTGCTGCTGAACCCGTGACGTCGTCACGCGCGCTCCTGGCGACCCTGCTGTTGCTTGCGTGTCGCCAGCCGCCACCCGCGCCCAATCCCCACGCCGAGGCCACGCGCCTGGTGCTGGAGGTGCACTGCGGCACCTGTCACCGCGAGGACCAACCCACCGCGCAGGCGGGCGCGCTGGCGGTCTACAACCTGAATCTCGCGGACTGGTCGGTGAACCTGCGCCCGCACCAGCTGCGGGACCTGCTGTTTCGCCTGGGGCCCGAGGGGCAGGACATCCCGGCGGAGGAGCTGGCGGTGGTGCGCGCGTTTGTCGACGAGGAATTGCGACGTCGCGCGCCGTGAGCGCTCAGGGAACGGCGGGCGGGCTGCCGCGCAGCATGAAGAAGATCACCACGCCGGTGACGCTGACGTACACCCAGATGGGGAACGCAATCCGCGCCAGGCGCTTGTGCCGGTCAAACCGCTGGCGCACCACGAAGTAGACCACCGTCAGCGCCATGGGGAACAGCACCGCCGAGAGCAGGATGTGGCTGATGAGGATGAAGAAGTAGACGCCGCGCAGGATGCCTTCTCCCACGTACTTCGTGTCGCCGTGGACGTGGTGGTAGGTGAGGTAGCTGACCAGGAACAACGTGCTGGCCGCCAGCGCGGAGATCATGCAGAACTTGTGCAGGCGGATGTTGCCCCGTCGGATGGCCAGGTAGCCGCTGACCAGGAACACGGAAGCCAGCGAGTTGAGGCTGGCGTTCACCGCGGGGAGGAAGCGCAGGTCCCAGCTGCCGGCCTCGCCGCCACGACGGATGACGAGGATGTACGTGAGGAAGGACAGCGCCGCCGCGGAGAGCAGGGCGTTGAAGACGTAGAAGGCCCGGTCGTTGCCGGTCTGGACGGATGCCTCAGCCATGGCGGCGCTTATAGCAGAGGGCCCTCGTCGTGCTGTGCGGATGACGGTGCAAGGGATGCGGGTGCCCGCGGCGACCTCTAGGATGAGCCCATGCGCTTCCTGCTCAAGCGCGCCCTGGACCAGGCGGCCGTGTGGCACCGCGACCAGCGGCGCAAGTACCCCGGCGTCGAGGTCCCCTACGTGAGCCACGTGGCCGGCGTGGTGGCCGTGCTGGCCCGGCACGGTTTTGACGAGGAGGTCCAGGCCGCTGGCGCGCTCCACGACGTCATGGAGGACGCTGCCGTGACCCACGCGCAGCTGGTGTCCATGTTCACGCCCCGCGTTGCCGACCTGGTGCGCCACGTCAGCGAGGATGACAAGTCGCTGGGGTGGGAGGAGCGCAAGGCACGCTACCTGGAGCACTTCAAGGTCAAGCCCTGGGAGGCGCAGGCCATCACGCTCGCCGACAAGATCGACAACTTCCAGTCCATCGTCGTGTGCGCGCGGCATCACGGTGACCCGTGGGCCATGTTCAAGCGGGGCAAGGAAGCGCAGCTGGCACGGTTCGACGCGCTGGGGCAGGTGACCCGCACGCTCCCGCCCCACGCCATCATCGACGAGTACCGCGCCGTCCTCGACGAGGTGCGCAAGGTGTGAGGTGTCACCATGGGCTCGGTGCGTGCGTTCATTGCCGTGGAGCTGCCTCCGACGCTGCGCCAGGTGCTCGACGAGCTGACCGGGAAGCTGCGCGCCGGGACGCCGCCACGGGTGGTGAAGTGGGTGCCCGCGGACAACCTGCACCTCACGCTCAAGTTCCTGGGGCAGATGCCCGTGGAGCAGCAGGAGGAGCTGGTGGGGAAGCTGCACGCGGTGGCGAAGGCGCATGCGCCCTTCGCGCTGACGTTGACCTCGCTGGGGTGCTTTCCCAGTGCGCGCAAGCCGCACGTGATCTGGGTGGGCATCGCGGAGCGGAACCTGGACCGCCTGCGCGCGCTCCACCACGACGTGGAAGAGGCCCTGGTGCCCTTGGGCTATCCGGCGGAGGAGCGGGACTTCTCACCCCACCTCACCCTGGGCCGGGTCTCCCGTGATGCTCGCGGTCCGTCGGTGCGCGCGCTGGGCGAGGTCCTGGGGAATCACGAGGTGGGCGAGCTGGGCGAGCTGACCGTGGGCCACCTGGCGCTGATGCGGAGCGACACGCAGCCCGGTGGCGCACGTTATACGCGGATGGCCCACATCCCCTTGGCGCAGTCCGTCGTGGCGGGCGTGGAGGTTGACGCGCCGGGGCGCTAGCCTCTGGGGCCATGCGCGCGTTGCGATCGTGGCGTCCCCTGCTGCTCGTGTCGCTGTCCGTTGGCGTCATGGCAGCCAACTGCAACCCCAACACCACCGGCGAGGGCGAAGATACCGACGCCGGACCCGCGTTGCTCTGCGTCTCCGACAACGACTGCGGGAGCGGGTCGGTGTGTCGTGCGGGAGAGTGTCGCATCCGTCCGCCGGAGCGCGACGCGTCGACGGACACACCGGACGCGGGTGGGCAGGGTGACGGCGGAGAGGGCGCGGATGCCGCCGTGCCCATGGGCATCCTGGAGGCCCGCCCCGACGACACCGTGGAGTTCGGCGGCCAACGCCTGGGCATCCCGGTGGAGCGTCGTGTCTTCTTCGTCAACGTGGGGGATGCGCCGCTCACCATCTTCGTCATCGCCCTCGACGACAATGCGTCCGGCGAGTTCACGGCCACGCCGCTGGGGAACATGAACGTCACGCTCAATCCGCTGGATGAGCTGGACGTCACCGTCACGCACACGCCGCTCGACGGGGAGGCGGACACCGCGCAGCTCAAGGCCGTCCACAGCGGCGCGGGTGGAGGCATCGCCTCGGTGGAGCTGGTGGCGGAGTTCAAGGGCGTGCCGGCCATCAGCCTCACCAATGAGATCGAGGTGCTCTATCCCAACGCGGTGGCGCTGGACCTGGGCGCGGTTCCCATGGGCGCGGAGAACGACACCACGCTGTTCGTCCGCAACCAGGGCTCCAGCGACTCCGTCCTCACGCTGACCGGCATCCAGCTCACACCCGACAACGTGGGCTTCTCACTGATTCACCCCGACGTCGCGGACGGTGTCCTCTCCGCGTTCATCGGCCGCTGTCCCAACGGTCCGCAGGATTGCCCCGCGGGATTTGACACCTGCACCAATGGCATCTGCGTCGACGACACGGGCACTCCGCCGGACACCTTCCCCATCCAGGTGCGCTTCGCCCCGACGACGCTCGGCGACGCCTCCGCCACCCTGACCGTGCTGCACGGCAGCGGCGCCGACGCGGCGCAGACCAACGTGAGCCTCAGCGCGCGCGGGATTGCCGGGCAGCTGGCGCTCACCCCGTCGATGTTGATGTTCGCGGAGACGTTCGTGGGGCGCGTGTACCAGGCGGATGCCACCGTCTCGAACGTCGGGGAGGCGCCCACCGCGTTGACGGGCTTGGCCCTGGCGGGCGACCCCTCCTTCACGCTGGTGGGCGCGCCGCCCAACGTCACACTGCAGCCCGGTGACGACGTGGTGCTGACCTTCCAGTTCACGCCCACCGCGCCCGGTACCGTGGATGCGCAGGCCACCATCCTCCACGACGGGACCGAGCCGTTGGTGCTGGCCCTCAGCGGTGTGGCGGCGTTGGAGCCGGAGATCCTGCTGCCCGCGGACCTGCCGTTCGGCGGCGTGTACGTGGGGACCTCGGCTTCGCGCCAGGTGAGCATCCGCAACGGTGGCCCCGGCGTGCTGCACATCCAGAGCATCTCCGTGGAGGGGCCGCAGGCGGGCCGCTTCACCATCTCCCCCACCAGCTTCCCCGACCCGCTGGACCCGCTCCTCGACGTCGACGCCACCGAGCCCGCGTACGTCGTCAACGTCTCGTACCACCCGGAGGAGCCGCTCACCGCCGTCAACGACACCGCGGCGCTGGTCATCGTGAGCAATGATCCGGACAACACCCGCGCCGAGGTCCCGCTCAGCGGCTTGGCCATCCAGCCGGTCATCGTGGCGCAGCCCACCAGCCTGGATTTCCAGTCGGTGCGGCAGGGCACCACGTCCATCAGCCAGCTTATCTCCGTGCGCAACAATGGCTTTGGCACGTTGATGATCAACGACGTCACGCTCCCGCAGGGCAGCCCGTTCACCGTCACGCCCGACCGCCCGCTGCCCGCGCTGCTCTCCCTGTCCGGTCCGCCGCTGGAGCTCAGCGTGACGTTCACTCCCGCCACGCAGGGCGCGCACACCGACAACCTGGTCATCACCAGCAGCGACGAGGCCTCCCCGTCCCTGGTGGTCTCCCTGCTGGGCACCGGCGTGCAGGGGCAGATCTCCGTCTCGCCCACGCAGCTGCTGTTCCCTGAGGTGTTCATCGGACGTCCCGCGCAGGCAACCGTCACCGTGACCAACACCGGCGACGCGTCGCTGACGCTGCAGGGCGTGACCATGGAGGGGAGCACCGCGTTCACCCTCGCCGCGGGAGCCGCCAGTGCCACGCTGCAACCGCAAGGCTCGACGACACTGACCTTCCAGTTCCTCCCCACCGACCCGGGGCCGGTCACGGGACGCGCGTTGGTTGCGCACGACAGCGGCGCCGCCATTCCGGTGGACCTCTCCGGCACGGGACGGCTGGAGCCCACCATCGTGGTTCCCACGTCGTTGTCCTTCGGGGAGCGCTACGTGGGCACTTCCGCCACGCTGCCACTGTCCATCCGCAACCAGGGGCCCGGTGAGCTGCGCATCCTCTCCATCCTGTTGGAAGGCCCCGGCGCCGCGCGCTTCACGCTCTCCCCGACGACGTTCGCCGACCCGCTGCAACCGCTGGCCAACGGGAACGATCCCACGCCGAATTTCGAGATCAACGTGGCCTATCACCCGCAGGCGCCCGTCACCGGCACCACGGACGCAGCCACCGTGGTCATCCTCAGCGACGACCCCGACAACGGCCGCGTGGAAGTGCCCGTCAGCGGGACGGCGGTGCAGCCGGACATCGTGGTGCAGCCCTCGCTGGTGAACTTCGACGTGGTCACGGTTGACGTGGCGGCGTCCCCGCAGATCATCAACGTCTACAACGACGGCCCGGGAACGCTGGTCATCACCGACGTCAGTCTGCCCTCGGGGACGCCGTTCTCCATGACGGTTCTCGGAAGCCTCCCGGCGTCACTGCAGTTCGGTTCTCCGCCGTTGCAGATCGAGGTGGGCTTCACGCCGCCGGCCGCGGTCCCGTATTCCGCCACGGTCACCATCACCAGCAACGACGGTGCAGTGCCCACCACCGAGGTCACGCTCATTGGCAGCGGGCGGCCCTGTCCGTCGGTACCGGGCACGTCGTTCACGCAGGTGGGCGCGTCCTGCACCTATGCCTGCCTCACGGACTACTGGGACCTCGACGGCGACCTCAACACCGCCAACAGCAACGGCTGTGAGTACGGCTGCGTGTTCCAGGGCGGCCTGGACGTCCCGGATGACGGATTCGTGGACTTCAACTGCGACGGCATCGACGGTGACCCGGATGACGCGGTCTTCGTGAGCCCCTCGGGCGTTGATGGTGCGCCGGGGACACGCACGCAACCACTGTCCTCCGTGGAGGAGGCGTTGACCCTGGCCGCGGGCAGCGGTCGCGACGTGTACATTGCGCAGGGCTCCTACGGTGTCGACGGGACGCTCAGCGTGGTCAACGGCGTCTCCCTCTACGGCGGGTTTAGCCAGGACTTCGCCACGCGTAGCAACAGCGCCATCAGTGAGTTGCTGGTGAACAGCGCCACCGCGGTGCTGGCGCAGGACATCACGGGCGCCACGGTCTTGGATCGCCTTTCCGTCGTCGGGACGGACGCGGCCACCGGCTCCGCGTACGGTGTGCGGGCCATCAACTCGCCGGGGCTCGTCCTCAACCAGTGCACCGTCGAGGCGGGGCGCGGCGCGGTGGGTGGAGCCGGGTCGTCGGTGGCGGGTACGGCCACGGTGGGTGGCAACGGCGGACAGGGCCAGGAGGGGTGTGAGGACTCCGGCGGGTTCTGCTCGGGTTGCTCACAGCCCCAGGGCGGCGGGGAAGGGAGCAGCGTGTGCGGCATGCCCGGCGGCGGCGGCGGCAGCGCGCGCAAGGATGGCAATTACGGCAACGCAGGGGCGCAGGGAGCTGGCGGGACCCCGGCCGGAGCGGGCACGCCGCCGCACCAGGGCAACTGGGAGCCCACGGTCCAATACCGCGGAACCAACGGCGCCAACGGGAGCCCCGGCGCCGAAGGTTCCCCGGGCTCGCCGAGCTACGCGGCGTCGGGCTACTCGCCGTCGAATGGTCAGACAGGAGACACCGGCAGCCCGGGCGCGGGTGGTGGCGGCGGTGGCGGCGGTGGTGGCGGCGAGTCCGACTGCAACTCCTATGGTGGCGGTGGCGGTGGCGGCGGGGGCGGTGGATGCGGCGGCGCGCCGGGAACCGGTGGTCGCTCCGGTGGTGGCTCCTTCGCGGTCTACCTGTGGGCGTCCAACGTGAGCATCACGTCGTGCACGTTGCGCACACGCGGCGGAGCCAACGGCGGCGACGGTGGCACGGGCCAGGTGGGTGGCGACGGTGGTCGCGGCGGACGGCGCAGCGACACGTCCAACGCCGGCAATCCCTACGGCGGCTCCAACGAGCAGGACGACGGTTCCAACGGCGGGCGTGGTGGCGACGGAGGGAAGGGCGGCCGTGGCGGTCACGGCGGTGGTGGCGCGGGTGGTCCCAGCGTGGGTGTGCTGGTGGCGGGCGGGGCGACGCCGGCGCTGGGGACCAACACGTTCTCACTGGGCACCGCGGGAAGCGGCGGCAGCTCGCTGGGCAACGACGGTCCCACCGGCGTGCGCGCGGACGTCCACAGCCCGTAACCGGGTCCACAACGCGCAACAGCGCCAGGGCAGCGTCGACGGGCATCACCGCGTGCCGGCCATTGGCGCGAGTGGTTCACGACGCCGGCACCCTGGGAGCGCGGTCTGAAATACCGCCTTGATTCCGACCCAGGGCGTTCAGGCCCCGCCGAAGCGGCCTTAGCGTCTGTTCGTTAGCCCTTGGCCGCGGTGATCTTCGCGCCCTTGTCCGGCTTGGGGCTCGGGTTGCCCAGCGTGCCCTTGAGACGGAAGTGGTACACGCCCTCCTCGTCCTTGGCCTGCTTGAGCTGCGGGGTGAAGTCGAACACCGGCTGGAACTTCGGGTTCGCCTTCAGGAACTCGTCGGCGAGCTTGAAGGTCATCACGCCGTTGTTGATGGTGCTGTTGTCGATCTGGTTGCGCAGCGCCAGCGGCATCTCCAGCTGTCCCTGGATGTCCTTCCCGTTGAGCGACATGGGCGGCCCGCTGGTCTTGCCCTCCGCCACCTTGATGTCCCCGTCGAGCTTCCCGAGGTCGATGTGCGGCAGCGTCAAGGACCCGAAGCCCGGCACCGCGAGCTCACCCGGCCCGATGGCCAGCGCCTCACCCTTCATCTTGATGGTGCCGGCGTGCTCCTTGGCATCCTTCCCGAACGTCATGTCGACGTTGCCACCCACGGTGCCTTCCGCAGGCACCTTGAGCTTCTCGCGCACGACTCCAATCTTGCCCCACGCAATCCCGTCCGCGCTGGCGGTGAGCGCCTTGAGCTGCTGCAGGCCCTGCGCAAGCACCACGGTGCCTTCCGCGTGCCCGTCATAGGCCCGCACATCAAACGCGAACTCGAAGTTCTTCTTGATGAGCGGCAACAGCTGCAGGCGCACGCGCACCTTGTCCAGCTCGTAGGGAATGGCCGGGTCGGGGTTGGTGGTGACCGGCGTGACGACGAGGTTGGTGAACTCCACGCCAGTGAAGCGGTAGAGGTCCACGTTCTCGGCGGTGACCTTGCCGGGCTTGCCGTACTGGCCGGGGTTCTTCTGCGCGTTGAGGGCGCGCGTCATCTCCTCGAGGATGCGCCCGCGCAGCAGGTTCATGGGGAAGGTCAGGTAGAGGCTGACCAGGAAGCACCCCATGAAGAACGCGGGGTAGCCCAACGCGGTGAGCAGCACGCGGCGTTTCATTGCACGTCCTCCAGGCCCGGCAGCGGCTCGTCACCCGGCAGACCCGTGGGCAGGTCCGGTTCTCCCGCCGGCGTGCCGGCCGCCGCCTCCTCGGTGCCGCCGCCCTGCGCGCGGTAGGTGCTGACGGTCATGTTGACGTCGAGGAGGTCCTCGTTCTGGAAGCCCGTCTTCACCTTCAGCTTGGTGACCTTCACCAGGCCGGTGTTGGGCGGGCCCTCCATCTTCTCCAGGAACTTGTTGAGCTTGGTGATGGACATCTCCTTGAGCGTCACGTCGACGCTGATCTCGTCCACGCCGGCCTCCTTGATGGCCGACTTGCGCTCATTGAGGTTGTCCAGCTTGAGCCCCAGCTCACCCGCGCTCTTCTGCAGCAGGGAGAACAGCTGCACGGGATTGCGCTGCAACTTGGCGCGCTGTTGCGCCTGCTCGCTCTCGGCGGCGCGGTACTTCCCCTCCAGCCCCTCGATGAGCGCGAGCTGCTCGCGTCGCTCATTGAGCCGGCGCTCCGCGCGGTCCAGCTGACGGGAGACCACGTAGGTGATGCCGGCCACCAGGAACAAGAGCAGCACCACGCCCAGCACGCCCAACATGATCTGTTCACGACTGGAGAGCCGGCTGAAGGCGCTACCACCACCTCCGCCCGCCGTCGGCGTCGCGGCCACGTTCTCACTCATCCCGGCACCTCACCCGCCGCGGGGCATTCCAGATCCACCGTGGCGCTCCAGCTCACCTGTTCCTTCTCCTGACGTGCCGGCCCCTTCTCCACCTTCTTGAAGCACTCGCCGCCTTCCAGGGACTTCACGATCTTGTCGACGTTCTCGAAGGTGTCCGTCCGACCCTTCACGCGGATCTTGTCGGAGGTGATGTCCAGCTGGTCCACCTTGACGGTGACGTCCTTGGGCATGCGCAGCGCCAGCTGGATGTACGCGTCCATGGCGGAGCGTTGCGGGATGGCCGCCGCGCCGGTGGCGCCGGGATTGATCTTCTCCCGCATGATGGCCAGGCAGCGGTCCGCGCTGTCGATGGACTGGCCCAGGATGGCCTTGCAGGTGTCGCGCTGCTTCTGCGTGATGGCCGCTTCCTGGCGGCTGATGACGAAGTGCCGCGCGTACGCGTTGAACGCGCCCAGCAGGGCCAGGCACATGAACCCCGCGGCCAACTGCGGCGCGCGGGCGCGCACGTATTCAAAGTCACCGCGGTAGGCCAGCTCACCCTGGCGGAAATCAATGCGACGCGCCCGCGCACCCGCCAGCCCGCTCAGCGCATAGGCCATGGCGTTGGCCGCCTGCGGCACCACGCCCGCCTCGACGGGGCTGGCCTCGGTGGAAGGCGGCAGCGCCGGCCCCAGCGCCTGGCCCATGCCCGGGAGCATCTGCACCTGGATGTTCAGCTCGCGCGCCAGCCAGCGGTCCAGGTTGGGGATGCGCGCGCCGCCGCCGCTGAGGAACACGCGCGTGATGCGCACCCGACGACGCGCCACCACGCCCTGGAACGTCTGACGCAGCTCGCGCACCAGCGGGGCCAGGGCGGCGCGCAGGGAGTTCGAGATGCGCTGCTGCTCGGGATAGACCGCCGGCGCGTCCTGCGTCTCCAGGTACGCCTCCTTGACCTTCCCTTTCTCCGCCTCCTCGAGCGAGAGGCCGAACTCCTTGGCCAGTGCGCGCGTGAGATCGTCGCCACCGCGCAGGATGGTGCGCGCGGCAATGACCTCCTCACCGGCGCTGACGGACACCGTGACGCGGGAAGCACCGATGTCGACGATGGCCGTTCCCGACGGCAGCGCGCCCGGACCGGTCTGGATCACCGTGCCGCCGGGGGTGACCACCGCGGGCTCGGCCTTCTCGTGCATCTGCGTGAAGTGGGTGCGCAGGTGGTCCAGCGCCAGCGCTTCCAGCTCGATGTAGCGCGGCTCCGCGCCCACGCCGGTGAGCAGCTCCAGGAACTCCTGCACCTGCTGCTTCTTGGCCAGGCCGACGAGGACGTCGACGCCCTCTCCGTCGGTCTTGGACAGGATGGAGGAGTCAAACACCACCTCCTCCAGGTCAAAGGGCACCGCTGCCTCCAGCTCAAAGGGCAGCGTCATGGCAATCTTCTTGGGGTCGGAGAACGGCAGGGCGATGAGGCGGCTGGTGGCCAGGTCACCCGGGAGCCCGGTGACCAGGATGTCCGCGCGCAGCCGGCCGCGGGCCTTCAACGCATCCAGCGCCTTGCGTGCGCGCTCCGGGTACGGGAGCAGCTTGCCCTCACCGTCCACGTCGTGGCCCACGCGCTCCTCGTCAAAGAAGACGGGGAGGAAGCCACCACGCATGGCGCGCTCCAGTCCTACCACCTTGATGCTGTAGGCCCCCATGTCGAGGCCAATGATCAGCTGCGCCATGCCTACTCCTCGCGGAAATACCAGTACTCCGGACGACCCTGGAAGATTCGCAACGTCACCGTGCGCGTGATTGCCGCCTCGCCCACCTCGGCGCGGATGCGCATGGTGAAGACTTCGCTCTTGGTCTTCATGGCCGCCTTGCAACGGTCCTTGTTGATGCCAATGCCGGGCAGGTTCTGCAGTGAGGGCACCGTGAGCATGGTGGCAAACCCGTCGGGGTTGACCGTGCCCATGCCGGTGGCCAGGCCCTCGGTGCGGATGAAGTTCCAGAAGCGGATGCGGTCCTGCATCCAGAACGCATCCACGTTCTGATACTGCAGCGGCGGCTCCGCGCACGTGGCAATGAGCCCCTCCAGCACCACGGCGTTGGTGGCGCTCTTGATGTTCACCAGCCCGTCGGCGTGGATGGAGATGGCGGGGCCGAACACCTTCCACTTCGTGTCGTCCATGCCTGCCACCAGGCGGACCTCGTCGTGGCTGTCGAAATAGGCGTTCTTCGTCTTGTAGCGGTCGTCCAGGCTATCGTAGAAGCTGTCCTCGTCGCCGCCCTTGTCCATGGGGAAGCGGTCTTCCACGCGCATCTCCACCTTCTCGCGGTCGTCGTCCACCCAGTCAAAGATGGCGCCCACGAAGTCAAAGCGGTCCAGGCGCTGGTTGTTCCCGTCGGTCTCCTCGAACATGAAGTCGTACTTGGGCTGGGCCACCAGGCTGAGCAGGCGGTGGCGGAGGGTCTGCTTCTTGGCCTTGGACTGCGCGGTCTGGTCGCTGGCGGGCCGGAGCGAGAGCTTGCTGTCCTCGTCCTCGATCTCCACCCGGAACATGCCGTCAAAGTTGCCGAACCCGTTGTCCTCGGGGCTGGCGGCCTCTTCCTCCTCCTTCGAGTTCCCTTCGCTCTCGCTTCGGACCTCCTTGACCACCTTGCGCACCTTCTCGCGCGCCTCGTCGCGGTCAATGGTGAAGCCCAGCGCCTCCTGGATCTGCCCGGAGACAAAGGCGCGCAGGAGGTCGCTGTCCAGCGGGATGAGCTGCCACACGGTGAAGCCGGGCAGCGGGATCTTCATGGTGTCGACGGCAAAGTCCAGCAGCGGCTGGATCTGGTCCTGGAACGCCAGCAGGATGCGACCCATCTCCGCGCCGCCGCGCGCCAGGTACTGCGCCTTGAGGTGGTCGCGCTCCCGCATGGCCAGGGTGAGCTTCACCTGCTGGCTGTAGCTGAAGTCGGCAATGACCGCGCTCATCGTCGCCAGGGCCACCAGCACCATGAGCAGGGCCACGCCCCGCGGCTCACGACGCTTGCCGATCCGCCGCTCCTTGAGCAGCGCCTCTTTCAGGCGGGTGAGGGCAGCGCGCGGGGTCATCAGAAGGCCAGGATCTGCCAGAGCAGGATGGAGGTCTGGGTGGTGAGCTTCACTTCGCGGTTGGTCTCGTCCTTGGCGGTCAGCGTGATGCGCACGCGACGGGGAAGCACGTTCGGCGTGTCCACGCCCTCGGTGTCCCAGGTGTCGCGCCAGTCGGAGAGCGCTTCATTCCAGTACTCGAAGCGGACCTCCTGCACGTTGGTGCACAGCACTTCCTCCAGCGCGCCCTCCTCGTGCTCGGGGTCCTCATCAATGCGCCGCTTGATGGAGCGGAACAGCGCGGACTGGGAGCCGTTGTCCGGGTCGGTGTCGACGTAGAACGCGATGATGGCCTGGTCGCTCTCATTGGCGTTGGCCACCATGGGCTGGTGCGTGAAAGCGCTGAAGGTGAGGCGGTCACCAATGCCGCTGCCGCCTTCCTTGAAGAGCGTCTTGGTCCTCCGCTCCTCACGCCAGTAGTGCTGGGAGATGAACGCGTGGCTGATCTCGTTGGCCATGCGACTCATTGCCAGGCGCAGCTCATCCATGCGGTCGGTGGCCGCCTCGATGCGCTCCTTGGAGTCCAGCGTGCTGGAGAAGGAGCTCCACAACAGCGCTCCCATGATCGAGAGCAACGTGGCGGCAATCAGGATCTCCATGATGGAGAAGCCGCGCGCACGTCGTCGCCGAGAGGCAGGAGAGGTCGCGCTCATTTGAACGGACCTCCCTTGGGCGGAGTGATGCCGCCGGGGAATCCACCGCGACCACCCGGGCCGCCGGGCGGATTGAAGCCACCACCGCCGCCCTTGTCGCCGCTGGGCGGGTTGAATCCACCGCCGCCACCCTTGTCACTGGAGCTGGGCGGGGGCGTGCTTCCCGGCGGCGTGGCTCCCGGCGGCGTGGCACCAGGCGGCAGCGCGCCAGGCGGAAGCCCGCCGGGCAGACCGGGGAGCCCGGGCACGCCGGGGATCTTGGCCATCTCACGCGCCAGGCACACGTCGTCCACCATGTGCGTGGTGACCTTCATGTCCGGCAGGCGACCGGTGGGCGGGAAGGTCACCACCAACGTCACCTCACGCGTGCACGCGCCAAAGATGTCGCTGGCAATGGTGAAGATGGGGGTGAGCATGCCCAGGTTGGGCGCGTTCTCGCTGCTGCCCAGCGCGCTCTCCGTGGCACCGCCCGCGCCTTCACCCAGCAGCGAGGTCAACGTCCCCAGCTGTCCCGCGGAATCACCCAGCTGTCCGACGGGAATCTCGATCTTACGCGCCGTGGCGGAGTACTTGAAGTCCGGGTAGCCCTCCTCGCTGAAGTCGCCTTCAATGGCGAGGTCGTAGTCACCAAAGCCGTCCTTCTTCAGCTCGTATTCCACGTCGAGCATCTTGCCGCGGGCCAGGAAGGTCCCGATGGTGACGTTGCGTGCATCCAGCGTGGCCAGCGCGGCGCGGCCGTGCGCTTCCATGAGCGCCATGAAGCCCACGCCGAGAATGGCGAGGGCCACCATGACCTCCAGGAGCGTGAATCCGCGCGCGCGTTTCATGTGCTCGGAATCTCCACGGCCTTGTCCAACACGGCGGAGCGCCCGGTCAGTCCATTGACCTTGACGCTGATGACGCGGCTGGCGTTCTCCTCGTCGTCGGTGAGGCGGATGACGGCGCTCTCGGCGTGACCGGCGGGCCAGAAGTACAGGTGGCTCTGCCCCCGCACGAAGGCTTCCGCCTGGTGGGCCACCCACACCTTCTCGAAGGCGCACTCGGAGGGAAGGCGGTGCGGCTGGCCCAGCTCATCCTCCACCGGGCTCCACGTGGGACCACGCGTCACCTCCAGGCGCAGGCGCTCTCCCTCGTCGAGGTCGCGCTCACTGGTGGCCAGGATGCGGCTCCGACCACCACCCAGGCCCTGACCCGCACCTCCGCCTTCCTTCTGCGCCTTGATTTCCGCCTCGGTGAGCTGCTTCGTCTTCTCCGCCTCCAGGACGAAGTGGTCCGAAGCAACTTCGAGCCAGAAGGTCTGCTCGTCGAGGTCCATGACCAGGCGGTGCGGTTTTCCGCTGATGGCGGCGCGCGCGTAGGCTTCCCGCGAGATGCCGGCAATCTGCCCCGCGCTCTGACGCAGG
This sequence comes from Myxococcota bacterium, assembly GCA_040752415.1. Taxonomy (GTDB): domain Bacteria; phylum Myxococcota; class JACRCW01; order JACRCW01; family JACRCW01; genus JBFMGU01. The sequence continues at coordinate 12,181 of JBFMGU010000021.1, read as the reverse complement.
CCCGCGGCGGTGACCGCGCCCACGGCGGGGAGGCCAATGCCAATGAGCAGACCCACGAGAAGCAGGGCCACGCTGAGCTCAATCAGCGTGAAGCCGCGGGGCTGCTTCCTGCCAGGTGTGCGCGTGGGCCTGCGGGACATTGCGCTCAGCCACCTTCCTGCGGCCAGTTGCCCACGTCGTCGCCGCCGCCCTCGGTGCGGTCTTCACCGTTGGAGCGAACGTCGAACTTGCTGGGGTTCTTCACGCCGGGGATCACGTAGATGTAATCGCCACCCCAGGGGTCCTTGGGGATGCGCTCCATGATCGGCTTGCCGCCGCCCGGCGGGGTGGTGAGTGCGTTGAGGCCCTCGCTGTTCGTCGGGTAGCGGCCGTACATCACCTTGTAGGTGTCCATGGCCTTCGCAATCTCGTAGGCCTGCGTCCGCGCCGAGTCACTCTGCCCCTTCACAAGCATGTTCATCGCCGCCACGCCCACGGCCGCGGCAATGAGGCCCAGCAGCGTGATCACCACCATGATCTCGATGAGGGTCATGCCGCGCGCCTTCTTGCGCTTCTTCTTCGCGGGCTGCTGCTGCGGCACTTCAACGTTGGTCATCTCGACGGTTTCCATGTTCCGACTCCTTGTCACTTCACGAACTGGTTGAGCTGCAGGATGGGCATCAGGATGGAAAAGACAATGAATCCCACGACGCCACCCATGATCAGGATCATCACCGGCTCCAGCAGCGTGGTGAGCATGCCCACGCGGACCTCCACCTGGGTCTCGTAGGACTCCGCCACCTTGAAGAGCATGGGCTCCAGCTGACCGCTCTTCTCGCCGATGGTGATCATGTGGATCACGATGGGCGGGAACTGGCCGCTGCGCTTGAGCGGGGTGGCCACGGGCTCGCCTTCGCGGATGGAGTCGCGGGCCTGCTCGATGGCCTTGGAGATGACGCCGTTGTTGACGATGTTCTTGACGATGTCCAACGCGGTGAGGAGCTGCACGCCGGAGCTGAGCAACGTACCCAGCGTGCGCGCAAACCGCGCCACGGCGAGCATGCGCACAATCAACCCGAAGATGGGCATGCGCAGGACCATGCGGTCGTAGAACGCGCGCCCTGAGGCGGTCTTGAACCACCGGAACGTGAGCCACCCGCCCAGGATGGCCACCGGCAGGACAATGAACCACCAGTCACGCATCATCTCGCTGCTCCAGATGAGGATGCGCGTCTGGATGGGGAGCTGCGCGTTGGCGTTCTTGAAGATGAGCGTGATGCGCGGAATGACGACGGTGAAGAGGATGGCGAGAATACCCACGCCCACCAGCACCATGATGGCGGGATACATGAGCGTGCCCAGGATCTTGCCGCGCAGCCGGCTCTGACCCTCGGTGAAGTCGGCCAGGCGCATCAGCACCACGTCGAGCGCACCGCTGCTCTCACCCGCGCGGATCATGTTCACGAACAGCGGCGTGAAGACCTTGGGGTGCGCCTCCATGGCGCTGGCCAGGGAGGTACCTTCGTTCACGCGCTGCTTGATGTCGCTGAGCACGCGCTTGAAGCCCTTGTTCTCCACCTGCTCCACCAGCGCGGTGAGACTGTCGACGAGCGGGATGCCGGCGCCCAGGAGCGTGGCCAGTTGGCGCGTGGCCACCGCCACCTCCTCCATGGAGACGCGCGCGCCGAACACGCTGCCCAGATCCACCTCCATCTGGGCCAGGCCCTTCTCACCCACCTGCTTGCCGGCCAGCGCGGACTTCTTCTTGCCCTTGGCCTGCTCCTCGAACACGTCGGTGAGCAGCACGCCGTCCTTGCGCAGCAGCGCGCGCAGCGTCTTGGGGCTGTCCGCCTCACGGACCCCCTTGATCGCTTTTCCGGCGGTATCGAATCCGCGGAATTCATAGACCGGCACGGCTCACCTCGGGGTTACAGCAAAAGACAAAAGGAAGTCAGGAGTCAGAAGTCGGAATGGGCGCGCGCCCTACCGGAGCTCGAGTTCCAACTTCTGTTTCCCATCGGCCATTCCATCGTCTTCCCCCTTCTGACTTCTGACTCCTGACTTCCTTCTCGAACCCACTCACACCGCGTCTTCCTGCGTCACCACCGCCACTTCCTGGATGGTGGTGAGCCCCTCCAGCACCTTGCGCGCTCCGTCCTCGCGCAGCGTGGTCATGCCCTTCTCCATCGCCTTGCGCTTGATGGTGCCGGAGTCCACGTTCTTGAGGATGAGCTGGCGGATGTCGTCGTCAATCAACATCAGCTCATAGATGCCGCGCCGGCCCACGTAGCCGGTGTTGCTGCAGCGGTTGCAGCCGCGCTTGCGGAAGATCGTCGGGATGGTGGGCAGCTTGCGCGCGTCAATGCCAATCTCCGCCAGCTCCTCCGGCGTGGGCTGGTACGCCTCGCGACACTCCTGGCACACCACGCGCACCAGGCGCTGCGCCAGGATGCCGATCATGGAGCTGGCCACCAGGAAGGGCTCCACCTGCATGTCGACGAGACGCGTCACCGCGCCCGCGGCGTCATTGGTGTGCACCGTGCTCATCACCAGGTGGCCGGTGAGGGACGCCTGGATGGCAATCTCCGCCGTCTCGCGGTCGCGGATTTCGCCCACCATGATGACGTCGGGATCCTGGCGGAGGAAGGAGCGCAGCCCGTTGGCGAACGTCAGCTCAATCTTGGGATTGACGTGCACCTGGCCAATGCCCTGCAGCTGGTACTCCACCGGGTCCTCGATGGTGAGGATGTTGAGGTCCGGGCTGTTGATCTTGCTGAGACAGGCGTACAGCGTCGTGGTCTTGCCGCTACCGGTGGGGCCCGTCACCAGGATGATGCCGTGCGGCCGCCGGATGAGCTGGTTCATCACCTTGAAGTCGCGCTGGCTGAAGCCCAGGTCGGTGAGGTCCTTGAGCACCGCGGACCGGTCCAACAGACGCATCACAATGCGCTCACCGTGCGAGGTGGGCACCGTGGAGACACGGATGTCGATGTCCTTGCCGGCAATCTTGATGCGGATGCGACCGTCCTGCGGCAGCCGCTTCTCGGCGATGTTCAGGCCCGCCATGATCTTCACGCGGGACAGGATCGAGGACTGGAAGCGCTTGGGCGGCTTGATGATCTCGTAGAGGTCGCCGTCAATTCGGAAGCGCACGCACATCTCCCGCTCAAACGGCTCGATGTGGATATCGCTGGCGCGCTCCTTGATGGCTTGGGAGAGCAGACCGTTGACCAGGCGGATGATCGGCGCCTCGTCGCCGGCCATGTCAATGAGGTCCTGCGGCTCACCGTCCAGCTCGTGCGCCACCGCGTCCAGGTTGTCGGTCTCCTCCAGCTCGGCCACCGCGGCCTCGGCGTGGTGGGTGGCGCGGTCGTAGGCGCGGTTGATGGCGGCCAGGATGGCGTCGGGGCCGCTGATGACCACGTCCACGTCCTTGCCCAACAGCAGGCGCAGGTCCTCCAACGCCGCGTAGTCCAGCGGGTCGGCCATGGCCGCCACCACGTGACCGTCGTCGCCCTGCTTGAGCGGGATGAGGCGCGCCTGCTTGGCAAAGTTGATGGGGACGGGAAGCAGGATGCTGTCGGGGATGCTGGTGGCGTCGATGGTTTCCTGCACCGGCACGTCCAGCTGCAGACTCAGCGCCTGCATCACCTGCTCCGCGGTGCAGGCCTTCAACGTCACCAGCATCTCACCCACGCGCAGCTTCTTCTGCACCTGCTGGTCCAGCGCCTCGCCCAGCTTGCTGACGGAGACGCCAAACTGCTCCACCAGGATCTCGCCCAGCGGCCGCCCCACCATCGACGCTGCCGGCCGGCTCGGCATGTGCGTGACGAGCGTGGGCCCGTCCAGCGCCGTGCTGGTGAGGGGAGAGCCAAGGGTGGGTTCAACCGGGTTTGCCATGGTGCTTCCGTCTTCCTTCAGGTGGGTCTCACTGCAGCTCAGGCGGGGGCGGCTCGGGCGCGGGTGGCGGCGTCACCGTGGCGGGCGCGTCGGCGGGCGGAGGCGCGGGAGGCGGAGCGCCGGCCTCCGGCGGCTGGCCCGCGGGCGGCGGCTGACCTTGCGGCGCGGCACCCTCGGCACCCTCGGGCTTGGCGCCGGCGGCACCCTTCACCTCGCCACCCTCGTCGCCCTCGGGGAGCTCGTCACTGGGCTTGCTGGTGGAAATCGTGGCGCTCTCCGGCGTGATCACCGACTCACCCGGCAAGCCCGGTCCGCCGTTCTCCACCTTCATCATCTCGTCGCGGATGCGCGTGTGCAGTGAGCCGTACGCGCCCACCTTGCGCTCGAAGTCCACCGGGCCCAGGTACGGCGCGTTCACGCCGTAGAACGCCTCCACGAACTCCTGCCGCTCCTGCAGCTTGCGCTCGTAGATGCGACGGAAATCCTCGTCGGAGCGGATGATGTGCGGCGTCAGGATGATCATCAGGTTGGTCTTGCGCAGCTCCGTGTGCGGCGTGCGGAACAGGAAGCCCAGCCACGGCACGTCGCCCAGCACCGGGATCTTGGACTCGGAGTGCGTGCGCTTGTCGCTGATGAGACCGCCGATGATCACCGTCTGCTCGTCCTTCACCACCACCGTGGTCTTCGCGGTCCGCTTCGTCGTCGTGGGCTGCTTCTGCCCGGGTGAGACTTCCACCGTGGCACCCAGGTCGCTCACCTCCTGGTCAAGCTCCAGACGGACGAAGTTGGATGTATTGACGTGCGGGGTGATGACAAACTTGAGCGCAACATCCTGCCGCTGCACGGACACAATCGGCACAAAGCTGCTGATGGCGCCGCCGCCCAGGTTGCTGGTGAAGCCGCTGGCAAACGGCACCGTCTGCCCCACCAGAATCTCCGCCTTGACGTTGTCCGTGGTGAGGATGTGCGGCGTGGAGAGCACGTCCACGTTGCCGTCCTGCTCCAGCGCGTTCAGCACCGCGCCAAAGCTGGGCAGGTCCACGGTCTGGTTGCCCACGCGCACCGGCACGCCGGGGCCGCGGAACGCCAGGAAGCCCAGGAACGAGGACAACCCGGTGGGATCCACGGTGGCGGCGCGCAGGCCGCTGGTGAGACGGCTCTGGCCGCCGGGGTTGGCAATGATGCCGGTGCCCGTGCCCAGGCCGGGGACGGGAGCCTGGTAGGCGGTGAACCAGTCCAGGCCCAGGTCGGTGACGCGGTCCAACGTCACCTCCATGATCACCGCCTCCACGAACACCTGCGGCCGCCGCACATCCAGCCGCCGCACCACCTTGGCCAGGCTCTGGTAGTCGCGCTGGCTGGCAATGATGATGAGGCTGTTGGTGGCGGGGTCCGCGCTGATCTTGATCTCACCCTCGAACATGCTGGCGTCGGTGGCCGCGCCCTTCTTGCCCTTGTCCGCGGGCTTCTTGCCGGCCTGCGCCAGGTTCTGCAGCGCCTGCGTCAGCTTCTCGCTGTCGGCGTTCTCCAGCGGGTGCACGTGCACCTGCGGCGCGTTGGAGGGACCTTCCGGCACATCCAGCAGCTCCACCAGCGCCTTGACGCGGTTGAAGCTGTCCTCGGTGCCCACGATGATCAGCTTGTTGGTGCGCTCGTCGGCGATGATCTTGGTGATGAAGTAGTCATCCAGCCCGCTCTCCCCCACCGTCTCCGGGGCGCCCTCCTTGCCGCCCGCGGGAGCAGGAGCAGCCGCAGCGGGCGTGGCACCGGCGCCCGGGGCGGGGCGGACCGGCGCCTTCTTCTGCGCGGTCTTGTTCGGGTCAAACAGCGCGGTGAGCTTGTTGGCAATGTCGCTGGCGGGCGCGTACTTGATGTCCAGGATGTGGATGCGCGTCTGGTAGCCCGCCACGTCAATCTTCTCGAGCAGCTTGCGGATGCGGGAGATGTTCACCGCGCTGTCGCTCATGATGAGCAGGTTGGGCTGGTAGACCTGCAGGTCGCCCACCGCCTTGTTCAGCATGCTGTCGACGAGCTTCTGCGCCTGGTCGATCTCCACGTACTTGAGCTGGTGGATGTAGGTGACCATCTGCTCGTCGCCGGGCAGCTCCGCGTCGTTCTGGAAGTAGGTGGGGATGGGCTGCTTGATGGAGTTCTTGCGCTCCTCGATCTTGAGGAACTTCCCGGCCTGCACCACGGCCAGGTTGTTGATCTCCAGCGCCACCAGGAACGCGCGGTAGGCGTCCTTGCTGCTGACCGGCTCCTCGCAAAGGATGGTCAGCTTCTGGCCCTTGAGGTTCTCGCGCAGGATGAAGTTCTTGCCGGTCAGCTTGCTGATCTGCTTGACCACGTCAATGAGCTGCGCGTTCTCGAAGTTGAAGAGCGCCTTGCCCGCCGTGCGCCGCTTGTTCTCGTCGACATCCGCGGCGGTCTTGCCATTGGTCTCCGTCACCGGCGTCACGTCCACGCGCGTCTTGCCGCTGCCCATGATGCTGGTGGCGCCGGGGAGCGGCGGGGTGGGCTGCGAGGGCGCGGCGGGGGGCGTGGCCGGCGTGGGCGCGGCACCGCCGGGGGCGTGAGTGGGCGCGCCGGGCTGACGGGGGCCTGCGCCGGGGGCCGCGGTGGGCGGCATGGCCGCGCCGCCGGGACCGCCCTTGAACGGCACCGTGGGGGCGCCGGGCTTGCCGGTGGCGCGCGGGTCGCGCTCACGGATCTGCAAGGGGACGCGGTCGCGCACGCCGGGCTGCAGCGTGGACGGGCCGCGGGGAGTCTTCTCCGGCTTTTCGGGCTTCTCTTGCGCGACGGCAGGCGCAGCGACGGACAGCAAGAGGGGGATGAGCAGGGAGCGCAGACGCATGGTGGGGGTCATTGCCGTGTGGGTGGGCCGTCAGGGCGGGAGGGGCGCTCCCGCGTGGGGTGCCTAGTTGATGGTGTATTTCAGCGTGCTCTTGCCGTTGCCGCGCTGGATGTCCACGTTGACGTCGCGTGCGTCGCGGAGCTTGGTGAAGACATCCAGCATCTTGTCGGGACTGGAGATGTCATAGCCGTTGACGGACTTGATGACGTCTCCACTCTTCAAACCAATCTTCTCGAACGCGCTGTTGGGCGCGGTCTGGGCCAGCTTGAACCCGGTGATCTTTCCCCCCTCGAAGTAGGGCATCCAGCGCCCTTCCATGGCCACCTCGCTGAGGCGACCCAGAACGTCCTCGCGCATTCCCGGCGGGGATTCCCAGTGATTGGGACCCACCTGCTTGACGCCGTCCATCATCTTGCTGATGGCGCTGCCCTTGCCCTTGTTGTCCGTCGACGCGGGCGCGGGCTCCGGCGGGGCTGCGCTGGCCACCTCTTGAACGGGCCCCTTGGGATTGAGCTCGATCTCCTGGCGCTTCATGCTCGCCTCGTGCAGCAGGAAGACGCGGTCAAACTGGATCTCCACCAGCTTGTAGCCCGGCGCCACCTCGTTGCAGGCGCGGCGGGAGTCGTCGCACGCGTTGACGGAGTGCACGGTGCGGTCGCCCTGCACCACCAGGTTCGCCAGCGACCACGTCGGCTCGTCGTACCAGGTGATGCCCACCACTTCCGCCTTCAGCGGCACCAGCGGCCCGCTGCCTTCCGGCTCCACGATCGTCGTCGTCTCGGTGGCCACCGGCTCCTCCGGCATCTCCTTGGCCAGCGCCGGGAACGCCACGATTCTCTTGGGCCGGTCGGCGTCACGTCGGGTCGTGGGGGCCGTCGTCGACGACGAGCTGCTGACGCCCTGGGCCAGCGCCGGCGCCATGAGGATGATCAGCACGCCACGCGCCAGCAGCGCCGTGCACAACCCGGCAAAAGCCAGGGTGGCAAGGACGTTGAGGGGCTTGGTGCTGCTCTGGGCGGGCATGACGGACGCGCTCCTCACTGGATGCTGTAGCTCATGGTCTGCTTCTGACCGCGGCGGGTGACGTCGACGGTGATCTCCTTGCTGTCCTTGAGCTTGTTGTAGACCTCCAGCGCCTTGTCCGGGCTGCTGATCTCGTAGCCGTTGATGCGGTTGATGACGTCGCCGTTCTGGATGCCGATCTTGCTGTAGACGCTGTTGGGACGGATGGAGAACAGCTTGAAGCCGTTGGCCTTCCCACCCTCGAAGCTGGGGACGATGCGCGCCTGCGTGGCCACGCTGTTGAGGTTGGCCAGCACCTCGTCCACGTCGGCCTGCGGAATCTTGTACTGACCCTCCGCCACCTTCACGATGCCCTTGCCCAGGTTGTCCGCGCCCTCCGCCGGCGGCGGCGCGCCCTCGTTCACCACCACCGGCGGCGGGTTGGTGGGACCGGGCAGGGGCTTGTTGGCCTCGTCGTTGAGGTCAATGAACTCCTTGCGGTTGGCGGTCTTGTTGATGAACACCACGCGCTGCGGCTCGATCTCGGTGATCGTGGCGTCGGCCAGCAGCTGGTTGCACGGGTGGCGACGACGCACATCCACGCCCTCCACCGCGGCCGGACACGGATTCACCGAGTAGAGCGAGGTGTCCTGCGTGGCCAGGTCGGTGATGGTGGCCAGCGACCACTCCGCGTTCTCGTACCAGGTCACGCCGGAGAGCTTGATGCGCAGCGTAGTGGGGACGGGGTCGGCGTCGGAGAGCGGCGTGGCCTTGGGCTCCTCCTTCACCGCCACCGCGGGCCCCTCCACCACCTGCTCCGTCTGCGCGCCGAAGATGTTGTTCTTCTCGTCCAGGTCCCGCAGGGTCTTGTGCTTCCCCCTGGGCGCCAGCGCGGCGGGGCGCGCCACGTCCCCCGACGACGTCTGCGTGAGCTGCTTGGTCACGAAGTACGCCAGGAACTGGTTGCTGGCGCGCGCCAACAGGAAGGCGTTGGCGGCCAGGAACAGGAGGTTCACAACCCAGAACTGCTTCTTGAACAACGCTTCCATGGCGGTCTCGGCGGCGGGTGTTGCAAGGACGGGGCCCAGGTCCGGGGCATGTGAAACCCGTGCAAATCCGCCCCTTTAACGCCCCGCGCGAAGGGTGCAGCCGGGGCCGGGAACGCCAGGATGTCCAGGGGGGCGGAACGGGGGTGGAGTGGCGTGCCAAGTTGGCAACAAACCGGGATCACCCCGGGTGGATGGGGCGGGCGGGGGCGGGGCGGTATGGTGCCGGCATGACGCGCTTGGCCGTGGCCATCCTGCTGTGCGTGACGACGGGTTGTCGCAAGGAGCCGGAGGCCAGGCCCGGGGCGCAGGTGTTGGCGCTGCCCAGCGAGAAGGAGGCGGCGGCGCGGATGGATGCGTTCCTGTCCGCCTACGTTGCCGCCGACGTCCCCGCCGTGCTGCGCATGCTCTGTGAGCAGGACACGCAGAGCCAGCTCTCGGCGGCGGAGTTCATCCAGCGCAGCCAGGCGGCGGAGTCCCCGTTCCGCGTGGAGAAGTATGAGCTCTTGAAGCTGGAGCCGGTGTGGCGCGGGGAGGAGCCGTACTTCCGCGCCACCGTGCTGTTCCCTCGTCGGAGCGGGCCGGGTCACGTGGAGCACGCCTATGAGCTGGAGGTGGAGCGCGGGTGCCTGGCGCGGCTGATGGGCGGGGACCCGCGCGGCTACACCCTGCCGCAGGAGCGCGGCGCGCCCGACGAGGAGAAGGCGCCGCGACGGGAGCCGGAGCCAGGAGTGCGGCAGCTGTGAGGAGTGGCGCATGAGACGCGTGGCGGACGGGTTGCGGCTGGCGGGCAGCGTGGTGATCTCCAACATCTGGCTCATGGAGGATCCTTCCGGGCGCCGTTTTGTCGTCGACACCGGGCACCCGTTGGAGCGCATGACGTTGCGGGCCAGCCTGTGGCGCGCGGGCGTGCGCGGGCGCGGCGACCTCACCGCGGTCCTGCTGACGCACCGTCACTCCGACCACGCGGGGAACGCGGCGTGGCTGCGGCGGACCTACGGCTGCCCGGTCATCTGCCATGAACGCGACGCGGACATCCTCACCGGCAACAAACCCGCACCGCCGCTGGCGCGGGGGGTGGCCGCGCTCTACGAGGAGGTGCTCTGTCACATCGAGGACCGGTTCCCCGCGCGCACGCCGGTGGATGAGCTGTACGACGAGGGCGCGTGGAAGTGGGGCTTCCGCGTCGTCCCGGTGCCGGGTCACACGGAGGGCTCGGTGATGCTCTACCATGAGCCCACGCGCACGCTGTTCTCCGGCGACGCCATCCTCACCGGCCCCCCGCCGCTGCGCGCCATCGAGTACCTCCGCCTGGCGGTGCCGGGTTTCAGCCTGCACGTCGACGGTTGTCGCGACGCGGTGCGCGGCTTTTTGCGTGAGCTGCCGCCGGTGTCCGCGGTGGCGGCGGGGCACGGGCCGCTGTTGCGGAAGGACGCGGAGAACCGGCTGCGTCGTCTGTTGCACCGCTGAAGCTGCACGCGGCCCATCCGCTCTGCTACATCCCATCCCGTCATGGCCGCCTCGCTTCCCACCCCGCCGCGCTGGAGGGACCTCTGGCCTTTCACGTTGCTGATTGTGCTCACCGCCTTGTTTCCGCCGGTGGGCGGCGGGCTGGTGCTGGCCGGGCTCCTTGGCCTGTGGGCCACGCGTGCGCCGGGAACGTGGCCGTGGGAGGGCAGGTTCTGGGACGCCATGCAGTGGACCGTCACCGGCGCGCTGGCGATTGTGACGTTGGGCGTGCTGCTGAACCAGGGCGTGGTGGTCCCGGTGTGGCGCGCGTTGCGAGGCGGCGGGTGATCGAGTTCACCGTCAACGCGGAGCTCGCGGGAAGTCGACCGGACCAGGCGCTGCGCAGTGTGGCTCCGTCGGTGGGACGACAGTTGGCGCTGCGGCTGCTCAAGGAGTCGCGCATCCTGGTCAACGGGCGCGCCGCCACGTTGTCCACGCAGCTGCACGCCGGGGACACGGTGCGCGCCAAGCTCGACGAGAAATGGTTGCGACCCAAAGGCGGCGTGGTGACGCGCGCGGAGCCCACGGAGCACGGGTTCACGCTGCTGTACCTGGATGAGCACCTGTGCGTCGTCGACAAGCCCACCGGCATGCCCACCCACCCCGGCGTGGGGGCGCCCGCGGGCAGCGCGCTCACCGACCGCGTGCGGGAGATGCTCGTCGAGAAGGGACACTCCCCGTCGACGGCGCCGGCGGCGGGCGGCAGGTTGGACCGTGGCACCAGCGGCGTGGTGGCGCTCTCCATCTCGACGGAAGCGGAGGGCGCGCTGGGGAAGGCGTACCTGTCCGGCGCGGTGCACAAGGAGTACCTGGTGCTGGTGCAGGGCGTGACGCCGGAGCGTTTCGAGGTGTCCCATCCGCTCACGGTGGCGCGCTACACGCCCACGTCGGGGAAGAAGAAGAAGGTGAAGGAGGCTCTCACGCGCTGTGAGGCGCTGGCGCATTCCGAGCGCGCCACGCTGCTGCGTGCGTTGCCGGTCACCGGGCGCACGCACCAGATCCGTCGCCACCTGCGCATGGAGGGCCATCCCGTCGTCGGGGATGAGCGCTATGCACTGCCGGAGCGCACGCGGGTGCACGCCGACAGACTGTGTCTCCACCTGCACCGGCTGGTGCTGCCGCACCCGGTGACCGGTCAGAAGCTGGAGCTGGTGGCGGAGCCGCCGGAGGACTTCCGTGCCGCGGTGGCGTCGGCGGGGATCACCGGGGAGCCGTGGAAGCGGCAGGCTCCGCGTCGCAGCACCCGGTGAAGATGCATGCTGAAGCGGCGATGACCGGCCGACTCACAATTGATCCGCGGGCAGCAGCCGAGGTGTGAGAGGCGGTGCTTTGGCACGAGGAACGTCGCACCGGCTTGGGGTTGCAGCTCGCCGAGAATCTGCGCCACGTGTACACAGGCACTCTCGCGCATCCCCGGGGTTTCGGCCTGGTTCAGGGCACGTCGGCGGGGCTGACAGCTCGACGGGTGAGGCTTGCCGGCTTCCCCTACGCCGTTGTGTTCACTCTGCTGGGGGAGGAAGTCAGTGGCTGCGTATTAACGGATTGCCCATTCCGTCGTGGCGGGCGAACACCTAACCCCCCACGTTCATGCCGTTGCGCTCGCTCGCCCCCTTCCCCACACCCGCTTTCCCGTCGTCAACCATTGCGGGGAAGGGGGGCACGCATTGGCATTGGGACTTTTTCTCGTCGGAAAGAGGGCAACTGCGCCCATCGATTGCCCCCCCTTCCCCGGCTGGGTGACGACGGAAAATCCCACGTGATCCGCATCAACGCATGGAGGCACCCGTTGGTGTCACCGGCGGCCAAGGCCGCAGCTGGAAAGCACCAAGCCCTGCCCTCGCAGACCACTTTCACGACGTCATTGTCGGCAGGACTCTACCTTGGTGGCGGT
>JBFMGU010000209.1:0-18066 GCA_040752415.1 Myxococcota bacterium | reverse complement strand
GCGGGCAGGTGGGTGGGGTGGTGGGCGGCGTGAAGGGCGGCGTGGTGGGCGGTACGGTGGGTGGCACTCCCGGCGGCTCCCTGGGCGCACCGCTCCCCGACCAGCCCGTGCGCCCGACCAAGGACATGACGCCTGCCCGGGTCATCAAGAAGGTCCCGCCGGTCTATCCGCGCATTGCGCGCGAGGGCCGCATGGAAGGCCGGGTCATGCTGATGTTGGTCGTTGACCGCTATGGCCGCGTCACGGAAGCGCGGGTGCTCTCAGGCCCGGCGGTGTTCCGCGCCGCCGCGGTGGAAGCGGTGAAGCAGTGGGTGTACGAGCCGGCCCGACGACGCGACGGCAGCCCGGTGCCGACGTACGTCCCTCAGCCGGTGGAATTCAATCTGCATTGAGGATGCTGGTCTTGGTGCCGCTCGAGTGGCGGCATGGAGGATGGAATGACCTTCGACTGGGGCGAGATGTGGGCTCACATGGGGTTGGTGGCGCGTGGCGTGCTCCTGACCCTGGTGGTCATGAGCATCTGGAGCGCCGGTGTGGCCCTGGAGCGCCTGATGCGACTGGGCTCCGCGGTCCGCCAGAGCACGGCGTTTGGTGACCAGGCGCGCGCGTGGATGGCCGGCCGGAGCTTCAGGGACGTGGTGGGCGCGCGCGAGCAGTATCCGCAGAGCCCGCTGTGCATGGTCGTCTCCAGCGCCGTGCGCGAGTACCACGACGGAGTTGCCGCGCGGGAGAACGGCGCCACCTACGACGTCATCGAAGCGGCCGAGCGCGCGGTTGACCGCACCATCGAGATGGAGCTGGCGCGCCTGCGCAAGGGGCTGGGAGCGCTGGCGTCCATCAGCTCGTCCGCGCCGTTCGTGGGGCTGTTCGGGACCACCTTCGGCATCATCAACAGCTTCCAGGCCATCGGCCAGAGCGGGCAGGGCGACCTGGCCACCGTGGCCCCCGGCATCGCCGAAGCCTTGGTGACGACGGCGTTCGGCATCTTCGTGGCGCTCCCGGCGGTGTGGCTGTTCAACTACTTCACCGGTCGCGTGGACGCCCTGGGCGTGGACCTGCGCAACGCCGGGAACGAGGTGGTGGACTTCCTCATCAAGGACCTGGGGCGTGGCGGGGAGCGGAAGAGCGCATGAAGCGCCCGGCACATGGCGGACTGAAGGCGGAGCTGAACGTCACCCCGCTGGTGGACGTGGTGCTGGTGCTGCTCATCATCTTCATGGTGGTGACGCCGTTCCTGCAGAAGGGCCGCGCGGTGGACCTGCCGCGCGCGCGCGCCTCCGAGGTCAACAAGAGCCACAGCCACGCCATCTTCCTCACGCTCACCGCGGAGAAGAAGCTCCTCCTGGACCGCACCGAGGTGGCGCAGGCCGAGCTGGTGAACGTGCTGACGCCCATCCTGGCGCAGGACCCCAACGTGGAGGTGCTCATCAAGGGTGACCGCAGCCTCCGCTACGGCGACGTGCGCGCCCTGATGAAGGCGTGTCACCAGGCCGGGGCGCGTCGGGTGGGGCTGGCCACGCGCGACCCCGGGAAGGAGGGCTGACGCATGCAGGTGGGAAGTCGCAGCGGCATGCAGGCGGAGCTCAACGTCACGCCCATGATCGACGTGGTGCTGGTGCTCCTCATCATCTTCATGGTGGTCACGCCGCTCCTGGAGCAGAAGCTGCCGGTGGTGGTGCCTCAGGAGAGCGCGCCGGAAGCGCCCGCGCCCTCCGCCGACCCGCTGGTGATGGTGGTGGATGCCAGCGGTGCGCTCAGCTTGGGCGCGGAGAAGCTGGAGGGCCTGCCCGCGCTCAAGTCGCGCCTCGCCGCCGCCCTGGCCACGCGCGAGGACAAGGACCGCGTGGTCTTCCTGGACGCCCACGACAACGCCCCCTACGACCGTGCCGTGGACGCCATGGACACAGCCCGCCAGGCCGGTGCCAAACACATTGGAATCATTGACCCTCTGCCGCCCGCACCCGCTCCTGCCGCCCCCTGAACGCCCCTTCCGCCATAACCGCGTCCAGCCGATGGTTTGCAGGGATTCCCCGGGTGAAAAAACCCTGGTGGCGCCTGGACTTACGTCGCCTGGACCGGGCGGACGACCCTACTTGACCATGCATGTATGGTCAGGTACATAGGCCGCGGCTTGACAGCTCGTTCGGGCCTCTCAGGGAGAGTGGCGCAATGCCCCGCAAGAAGATCAGCACCACCATCTACATCACCCCTGAGCAGAACGAGATGCTCAAGATCCTGAACGAGAAGACCAAGGTGCCGGTCTCGGAGTTCGTGCGGCAGGGCATTGACCTTGTGCTGGAGAAGTACAAGGAGCAGCTGCCGGGGCAGCTCAGCCTGACCAACCTCAAGTGAGTGACGCCCGGGCGCGTCCCGTCTAGATTGCGCGCCCCCTCCCGGGACGGGTGTCCGGGGAGGAAGGAGTGGTTGTGCAGCGGTTGGTATGTGGTTGGGCGTGGCCCGTGACGCGGACGTGGGCGGGGTGGCCGTTCGGGGCGTTGACCGGTATGTGCGCACCAGGTTGCCCGTGCGTGGCCTGCACCACGACGGGGCGGCAGCGCAGCCAGTGGCAGGTTGAGCGGCGCGGGCCGACGCGCGGGAGCACGTGATGGACCAGAGCAGGATTCGCAACTTCTCCATCATTGCGCACATCGACCACGGCAAGAGCACCCTGGCCGACCGCCTCCTGGAAGCCTGTGAGGCCCTCAGCAAGCGGGAGATGCAGGACCAGGTGCTGGACAAGATGGACCTGGAGCGGGAGCGCGGCATCACCATCAAGGCTCAGGCCGTGCGCCTCCACTACAAGGCCGACGACGGCCAGACCTACCTGCTCAACCTCATCGACACGCCCGGACACGTGGACTTCGGCTACGAGGTGAGCCGGTCCTTGGCCGCGTGTGAGGGCGCGCTGCTGGTGGTGGATGTGAGCCAGGGCGTGGAAGCGCAGACGCTGGCCAACGTCTACCAGGCGCTGGACAACAACCTGGAGATCGTCCCGGTCCTCAACAAGATCGACCTGCCCAGCGCCGACCCGGAAGGCTGCAAGAAGCAGATTGAGGACATCATCGGGCTGGACGCTTCCGGCGCCATTCCGGCCTCCGCCAAGGAGGGGAAGGGCATCCACGAAATCCTGGAAGCGGTGGTGCAGCGCATCCCCGCGCCCAAGGGAGACGTGGACGCGCCGCTGCAGGCCCTCATCTTTGACAGCTGGTTCGACAACTACCGCGGCGTGGTGGTGCTGGTGCGCGTGGTGCACGGCACCATCAAGAAGGGCACGCCAATCCAGTTCATGCACAACGGGAAGAAGTTCGAGGTGCAGGAGCTGGGCGCGTTCCACCCGCACGCGCGTCCGCTCACGGAGCTGGGACCCGGTGAGGTGGGCTTCGTGGTGGCCAACGTCAAGGAGGTGATCGACGCCAAGGTGGGCGACACCGTCACCTACTCCGACCGCCCCGCCGCCGAGCCGCTCCCCGGCTTCAAGGAAGTGAAGCCCACCGTGTTTGCCGGCATCTATCCCGTGATTGCCAGCGACTACGAGGAGCTGCGCGACGCCATCCAGAAGCTGCGCCTCAATGACAGCGCGCTGGTGTTCGAGCCGGAGACCAGCCAGGCGCTGGGATTTGGATTCCGCTGCGGCTTCCTGGGCCTCCTCCACATGGAGATTGTCCAGGAGCGCCTGGAGCGCGAGTTCAACCTGGACCTCATCACCACCGCGCCCACCGTGGTCTACAAGGTCATCACCACCAAGGGTGAGACCATCAACGTCGACAATCCCTCCAAGCTGCCCCCGGAACAGAACATCGCGCGGCTGGAGGAGCCCTTCATCGAGGCGCGCATCCACGTGCCCAGTGAGTTCGTGGGCGCCATCCTGAAGCTGTGTGAGGAGCGTCGCGGCATCCAGAAGACCATGAACTACCTGAGCACCAACCGGGTGGTCATTGTCTATGAGCTGCCGCTGGCTGAAGTGGTGTTCGACTTCTTCGACAAGCTCAAGACCCACAGCAAGGGCTACGCGTCATTGGATTACGAGCCCATTGGCTACCGGGAAGGCACGCTGGTGCGCCTGGACCTGCTCGTGAACGGTGACCCGGTGGATGCGCTCTCCTGCATTGTCCACAAGGAGCGTTCCTACCAGCGGGGCAGGGACCTCTGTCAGAAGATGCTGGAGATCATTCCGCGCCAGCAGTACCAGGTGGCCATCCAAGCGGCGATTGGCAGCAAGATCATCGCCCGGGAGACCAAGGCCGCACTGCGCAAGGACGTCACCGCCAAGTGCTACGGCGGCGACATCAGCCGCAAGCGGAAGCTGCTGGAACGTCAGAAGGAAGGTAAGAAGCGGATGAAGCAGGTTGGCAGCGTGGAGATTCCGCAGGAAGCCTTCCTGGCGGTCTTGAAGGTCGATTGAGCACCAAGTTGAACGGCCAACCTGAGCCGCCCACCCCAGCCACCCCGGCCTCCCCCGGTGGCAACGCCCCGGAGACGTCCGTGACGTCGACGGGTGCGTCGCAGTCTCCCGTGCGCAAGCGGTTTCCGCTGGGCCAGACGGTAGCCTTCGTGCTCGCCCTGGTGGCCAGCGCGCTGTGGCTCAAGCTTCGACCCGAAAGCCCGGTGGGTGGTGCGGGCGGCGCCATCTTCCCCGTGCTGGTGGTCATCACCTTCCTCTACTTCGCCGCGGCGTGGCTGGGCCCCATGCTCGACGAGACCGTGTTCGAGCGGGCGCGGGCGCGCCGGTTGCGCCTGGAGCGGCACGCGCGGCCCTTCCTGCGCGAGATGTCGCTGCTGCGCGAGAAGCACGCCAAGCGGCTCTCCGCCGGCGCGCTGCAGGTGATGGACGCGGCCGCGGAGCGGCTGGACCGCGCGCTGGAAGGCCCCAGTGACGACGAGCTGGAAGCCGCGCTGGCCCACGCGGAGACCGTGGTTCATGAGCAGGTGGGGCGTCGGCGCAAGAGCCTGCTGCGCGACTACACAGAGAGCATTGGCGGCGCGCTCCTCATTGCGCTGGCACTGCGGCTGTTCGTGGTGGAGGCGTTCAAGATCCCCAGCGGCTCCATGGTCCCCACGCTGGCCATTGGCGACCACATCTTCGTCAACAAGTTCATCTACGGCGTCACCATCCCGTTCACCAATCCACCCAAGAAGCTGTTCAGCCTCTCCGAGCCCAAGCCGGGTGACGTGGTGGTGTTCGTGGCACCGGAGCCCGCCGACAACGCGGGTGAGGACTTCATCAAGCGCGTCATTGCCGTGGCGGGACAGAAGGTGCAGCTGCGCGACGGTGTGCTCTACGTGGACGGCAAGGCCTACACGCGCGACGGCGGCGAGGACCTCAGCTACCGCGAGAGCAGCGAGTTCCACTCCGCGTGGATGGACCGCAAGGCCAAGGCGTATTCGGAAGACATCAACGGGCTGAAGCACGCGGTGCTCTATGAGAGCTACGGCATGCATGACTGGCCCACGTACAACCCGCACCTCAACGGCCTGGAATGCGACGACAGCGGCTGCACGGTGCAGCCCGGCTACATCTTCTGCATGGGTGACAACCGCGACAACAGCGCGGACTCCCGCAAGTGGGGCGCCGTGCCGCTGGCCAACGTGAAGGGGCGCGCCATGTTCATCTGGATGAGCCTGGACTACGGCGCCAATCCCAAGGGCTTGCCCTCCATCCGCTGGGACCGGCTGGGCATGGGCATCCACTGAGCCGGACGCGGGCTCCCTGTTCCCAAGGCGGTGGGAGGGCAGGGGGGATGGCCACCTCGTCGGGGTGTCACGATTGTCATTACATTTGTCATGATTATCGTGACGCGCGGCCCGGGGCTCAGGGCGCTCCCCGGCGACGGACGACGCGTGAGTAGAACAACATCGTGACCAGCGCGGCCACGTCGAGGGCGGCGGCGGCGGCGAACATCAACGGGCCCTTGCCGGCCTCATACATTTCTCCCGTCAGCAACGTGCCGAAGACGCCGCCGAGGCCGAACACCACGGCGAAGAACACCGTCTGCCCCGTGCTGCGTGCCTCTTCCGGGATGGCCTGCTGCACCGCGCGCACACTAACGACGTAGTACAGCCCGAAGGTCACCCCGTGCGCGGCCTGCATTGCCGCAAAGGCCACCGGGCTGGTCAGCAACGCGTTGGCCGTCCAGCGCACCAGCCCCGCCACGAAGATGCCCACCAGCGCCGTGGGCGCGTTCATGACGCTGAGGAGGCGCGGCGCGAAGTACATGATGGCCACCTCCGTCACCACCTGCGCGCACAGCGCCGCCGCCACCACGCTGGGACCTCCGCCCAGGTCGCGCAGGTGCAGGCCCAGCATCACCGTCACGGGCGCGTGCGCGGCCCAGTGGAAGGCGCCCGCCAGCAGCAACAGCAGGAACGGCGCCTGGCGGATGGCCGTGGTGGCGGTTTCCATGCGGACCAGTCGCGGACGCTCCACGCGCGGGAGGCCCAGCGAGACGATCAGCGTCAGGACCAGCGTGCTGAAGATGGCGGGGACGCTGAGGCTGCCGGCACGCGACATCAACGCGGGGTCACCCGTCGAGGTCACCACGAGCGAGAAGCCCAGCACCCCCACGCCAAACGCCAACGTCCCCGCCATGCGCACGCGACCAAACTTCTCCGGCGCATGCTTGAGGACGCCGAGCGTCATGCTGTCGGTCAGCGGGGCCAGCGCGCCGCCGCCAAAGCCCTGCAACAGCATCAGCGCCATGGTGACGGTGGGATTCTCCGTCCACAACAACGGCAGGAAAGCGAGCGCGGAGATGCTGGAGGCCACCACCAGGGGAAGGCGCGCGTCGCCCAGGCGGTCCGCCCACAAGCCCCACAACGGCGGCCCCATCGACGACAGCGCCGTCCGACCCGCGAACAGTGCGCCAATGACCGGAGCGCTGAGTCCCAGAGCGGTGAGGTGCAAGGGCAGGAAGCCCACCATCACGCCCACGCCGGTGAACATGGCGGCGTAGAAGGCAGCAAGACGCAGGGCGGGACTCACGACGGAAGCGCCATACCGCCGGCCCCTCCGCCGTGGCTAGGGCTCCTCGAAAACCCAGGGTGCGTGTTGCTTGAGCCAGGCCTCATCCTGCGTGGCCTTCTCCGTCTGACCCAGTGCGCGCGCCAGGGCCATGCGCTCGCGTCGGAGCATGGTGGAGCAGCAGGAGCGCTCGATGGCGATGTCGTAGGCCGTCATGGCGGGCAGATGCTCCCCGCGCTCCATCCGGAAGCGTGCGAGCAGCATGGGGCCCGCGGGAAGCATGGGGGCCAGCTCGGTGGCACGCAGCGCGGTCTCCTCGTACTCGGAGATGAGCCGCGCGGGGCTGTTTCCCTGCTGCGCTTCACGACGGGCAACCAGGGCCAGGTCCTGCGCCAACGCCACCTGCGCGCGCGCGTCAAACCGCAGCAGCTGCGCACCCAGGCGCACGGTGCCCAGCAATGGCTCGTCGTCGGGCAGGCGCGGGATGTTGCGACCCACCATGGCCGCGCCCGCACCCAGCACGGCCACGCCCGCCGCCACCACACACGCCACGGCCTTCCAGGGACCAGGGGCGGACGGCAATTCCGCGTCGGGGAGCGCATCCCGGGCGCGCAGCGCGGCCACCGCGAAGAACAGCGCCAGCCCCGCGGGGGTGTGCAGCTCATAGTCCATGAAGTGGTGCAGACACGCGGCCAGCACGCCGGTGGCAAGGAGCGCGTCGGTGGTGCTGCGGGGGGCGTGTCGCAGGGCCCAGACGCTGGTGGCCACGTAGAGCGCCAGGGCGAGCAGCAATCCCACGACGCCAAGCTCCACACCCAGCTGCAGCGGCGCGCTGTGGGCGTACGCGCTGTAGGGCCTTCCCGCCGGTGCCCACGCGTTGAACGCCGACTCATACGCGCCCGCGCCCACCCCGCGCAGCGGAGCATGCGACATCAGCTGAAACGCGTGGCCCCAGTCGCGCGCGCGGTTCAGCGCCTGCTCCAACACCGGCTCATGCTCACGACCGCTGCGCATCCACACCACCGCGCCCACCACCAACAGGCCCACGGCCCCCAGCGCGGCGAGCTGGCGGACACGTCCTCGTCGCCACAGGAGCAGGCCCGCGGAGGCGCACGCGGCCACCGTGAGACACAACACGCCACCCACGGAGCGCGTGGCCACCAGCGCCGCCACACCGAGCAGCACCGCGCCACCTTGCGCGACACGCATGGGGCCAGCGGCGTTCCACGCGGCGCCGGCGACGACGGGAAGCGCGGCGGCGAGGAAACCGGCCAGGTTGTCCGGGGAAGGGAAGGGCCCGTGAGCGCGGGCGCGGGCCAGCCAGTCGCGGGTGTACTGCTCCCTCCCTCGAGGGACGAGCTCCCACGCCTGCTCCACTTCCTGGAAGCCGCCCAGGACCTGTCGCAACGCGAGCGCACTGGCCACCGCAAGCGCCATCCCCAACATGGGTGCCACCACGCCCTGCACCCGACGAGGCGCCAGCACCACCGCCGCACCGCCCAGCCATAACGCGGTGAGGAACACGGTCTGGCCCGCGTCCACGCTCCACGTCGTCGAGAGCACGGCCCAACCCAGCAGCGCCGCGAGGAGGCGTTCCGGCAGCGCCTTCAGCGTGGGACGCGCGAACGCAACCGCCAGGATGGCGACGGCGGCAGTGACCTGCGCAATCCCGGGCTGGCCCACCTCCGGCACCACGGAAAGGACCACGGCCAGCGCCAGGGGAGCCTTGGCGACGTCGGAGGGCTGCAGACTGTCCCCCGGGGAGGCATCCGCCATGAGCGCGCCAGCGTAGGGCCAACCCGTGCGCGCGTCACGCATTTCCCGACGGCAACCGGCGGAAACTGGATGCGCCTCCCGCCGCCGGGCAAGACTCACACCCGGCCATGACCGACACCGCCACACCTCCACGCTGGCCCCACCTGCTCCTGACCGCGGTGCTGGTGGCGCTGTGCACGCCGGGCCTGGGTTACCGGCACCTGTGGCTGGATGAGGTGGACACCGCGGAGCGCACGCGGACGGTGCTGGAGTCCGGTTATCCCCGCGTCGTCGACGAACGCGGCTTCTTCTCCCTCAACACCGCGGGCCGCGAGATCGAGGACGGCGACGTCCACCGGTACACGCCGTGGGTGCAGTACTACGTGGCCGCGCCCGGGCTTGCGGTGGCCATGGCGTTGGACCTGGACCGCGACAAGTGGTCGCGCGTGCCGTTCGTGCTGTGCCACGCCGCGACGTCCGGTGTGGCCTCCTACGCGCTGGCGGCCTTCGCCGGTGTGCCACTGGGGTGGGCCATTGCCGTCGGAGGCGCGCTGGGATTGCAGAGCGTGCGACTCGTCTACAACCGGACCGTGCGGTACCACGCGCCCATGGACCTGCTCTCCGTCGTGGGATTGGCGGGGTTGGCGGCGTTGTGGGCGCGGAGGCGGAGCGCGCGCTGGATCCTGGCAACGAGCATCTTCCTGCTCCCACAGACGCACTCCATGAGCGGTTCCGCCATTGCCCTGACGCTGGGCGTGTTGGCGTGGTCGTTTCTCGTCGAGAAGGAGCGGTTTCCGGACCGCGGTGACGCGCGCAGGGTGGCGCTGCTGTTTGTTGCGTTGCCGGGGTTGGCATCCGCGCTGCTCTTGACGCTGCTCACGCGTCCGTGGGCGCAGGCAGCATGGGGCGCGTGGGAACGACGGGAAGTGCGCGGTCTGGACAACAGCGCCATCCGCTACGCGTTCATCTTCTCGCTCGCATGCAGCGGCGTCCTGGTGTTGCTGCGTGAGCGCGCGGTGGCGCTGCGGATGGCGCTGTGCATGGCGCTGCTTGCCGGGCTGGTGAGCCTCATGGATTGGCATCCCATGAGCACGCACCGCTACTACCTGTCCGTTCCGCTGGTGGTGGCTTTGTGGCCTCTGACGGCGGGGCTGGGCGGTTTGACGACGTCATGGCGACATGTGGCCCTGGGTGCGTTGTGCTTGGCGCTGTTGTTCCCGGACTTCCAGCGCGGCATGGCGGTGAGCGGGAACCCGCTGGACTTCCAGGGATTGCGCCGCGTGTTCCACGACGCCGAGCAGGAGCAGAAGGGCACCCGACAGCCGATGCACGAAGTGGTGGACATCCTGCGCCTGCACGCCGCACCCGACGAGCCCATCCTGATGGACGCCGTGCCGCAGTACGTGAACTGGTACCTGTACGGGCGACCCATTGCGTTGTTGCCGGACGTCTCCGAGCGCCACGCGCTGAATCACGACCATCCCGTGTGGGAGCGCGTTCCGCCCATGCCGGAGTGGCACCTCTGGTATCCGACGTGGGGCGCGGGGCCATGGACGTGCCATGGGCATTGTGATTACCGCGCGGAGCTCGTCGACGCGGCGAACCCGGCGGGGCAGTACTGGCTCATCAGCGGACGACGGAATGAGCGCGTGCTGATGTGTCCGGTGAGGGCGTGGCTGGGCTCTCGGGTGAACAACGCGCCGTTCGAGTTCCTGGCCACGGGGAATCTCTCGCCGGAGGGCTTCCGCACCGACGTCATGGTGCTGGCGCGACCGTGTGCGCGGGTTGCCCCGCTCGAGTGAGCGTCAGCCTCGCGGGGACCGGGATGAGGTGATAGGACCCGGGTGTTGGTCGGCCATGTGGCTTCTTCCGCTCGGTGTTTCGCTGGTCGTGGGTTTGTGCATGGGTGTCTTTTCCTGCACCGGGGATTCCTGGCGGGAGGTCTTGGGCGTCGCGGCGATCCTGGTGTCCATTGGGACGGCAGCGGTGTCCCAACGGGTCCGACTCTGGCGCCGGTGGGGGGCGCTCGTCGTGGAGTCGAGCTGCGTGGTTGTTGCTTGCTTCCTCGCGGTGTACCTGGGCGACGCGGTTGGCGGCACCATCTACGAGAGGCGCATGGGATCGACGCGGGAGTGGCGCGACCTCTTCGCGGACCGGGTGAGGTTCGGAGAACGCTGCGACTGCGGGTGTGATCACGCGGGACCGTCGGAGTGACTCACGAGACGCGGTTGGAACGTGACGCCCGAAGCTGAGTACTGCCCCGGATGTCGCGCGGTGGTGGGACGCGTGAACACCGCGACGCGCGGCTGGCCGCGGAGGAAGCGTTGCGCGAGGAGATGACGCTGGGTACCAACGTCCAAGCGCCCTGCGACGTCGTCCAGTAGTGGAGGAATCCAGTGACCAGGTGGTGTTTTCTCTTGGTGTTTCTCGTCGTGGGTTGCGGAACGGCGGATTCCGGCGGTGGAGACGGAGAGCCCTGCCGCGCGGACGGGTCCTGCGAGAGCTCCCTCCAGTGCGTCGACGACGTGTGCGTTCCACCGGACGCGCGGCCGCTGCTCCAGGTCCTGCGCGAAAGCACCCTCATCTGCAGCGCCTCCGACGACAGCCCGCCGTGCATCGTCGACTTCGGGACCGTTCAACTGGGATCCACGTCCACCGCACACCTCGTCATCCACAACGCCGGCAGGGGCTCCATGGACCTGCAATCACCGACGTTGGACGCGGCATCCGCGCCGTCGTTCCGTTTCACCGGGTGCGGCACGTCGGAGGAACGCTGTGACCTCGAGCAGCGCATCCTTCGCGGTGGCGAGAGCAGCCGACCCATCGCCGTGGAGTTCGCGCCTCGCACCGCCACCACCGACGTGGGAGCCATCACGTTTGTGGCAGCCTATCGACCCGGTGGCGGTGGCGCCGTGATTGGCGTGGAGCTGCGCGGCACTGGTCCATGAGTCCTACCGCGCCCGTTGGGCGGTCTTTCCCTTCGTCGCCTTCTTGGGCAGTTCCTCGAAGGAAGGCGGCTCCCGCAACGCACGCAGCACCCGCTCCGCCCTGGCACCCAGGCCCTTGCCCGGCTTCTTCTCGTGCAGCGTCGTGAGGACTCGCGCCAGGTCCTCGAACGGCTTCGCGCGGCCCTTTTCGTTCAAGTAGGCAACGCGCTCGTCGAGGGCGCCGCGCTTCGCCGCTTCCTCGGTCAGCAGCAGCACGGCCTGCTCATACCAGGGGAGGGACTTCTCGGGGCCTTCGGAGAGCTCCCGTTCACGCGCCAGCGCGGCGAGGGCCCGCCATTGCAGCTCCGCATCCTTGCGCGTCCGACCCACCTCCAACGCTTCTTCCAACAACGGACGCGCCCGTGCGTGTGCCCCAGCGTCCAACAACGCCGTTGCCAGGCGCAGCAGCACACCGCCGGTGACAACGTGGTCCGTGCCCGCCACGCCTTGCTGGATGATGAGGACACGTTCCAGCGGCGCCACCGCATCCGCCGGACGGTTCTGCATTTCCAGGGAGCGCGCCTGGTGCTCCAGCACGTCGGAGACCATGGCGTGATCCACACCGTACACCTGCTGGCGGACTTGCAAAGCCTTCACGTACAGCGGCGCCGCGGACGCGTGCTCGTTGTCATCCCGGTAGATGTTGGCAAGCGCCAGCATGCACGAAGCCATCATCGCGGTGGCTTCCTCGCGGGTTGTGCCGTGCAGTTTCAGGGCGCGTTCCAGCAGCGGTCTTGCGCCCACGACGTCACCGGCGCGCACCCGCAGGATGCCCAACGCCGAGAGCGTGTACGCCAGGTCCGGGTGATCCCTGCCCAGCGTCTTCTCCTGCAGCTGCAGCGCGGTCTCGAGACGCTGTTGCGCGGTGGCGCGGTCGTTCGCGGCGTCGTCCAGGGATGCCAGCCGGATCAACCCGCCGGCATGGTTGGGGTGCTCCGGGCCCAGTGCGGCGTCGTGGATGCGCATGGCGCGTTCAATGCGCTCCCGCGCTGCCATCGGGGCATCCGCACGCTCATCCAACGTGGCCAGGTGATACAGCACGGAGGCTACCAGCGGATGATTCGGTCCCAGGATGCGCTCCCGGATGGACAGCGCACGTTCCAGGGCCGCACGCGCGTCCGAGGATTGGCGGGACGCGTGGTGCAGTCGGGAGATGTCCAGGAGAACCGACGCCACGGGGAGTCCGTCGGAGCTGAGCCGCTCGCGGATGGCCAGCGCCCGCGACAACAGCGGCTGGGCCTTTCCGTACTCGTGCTGGTCAAGGTGGAACTCGCCCAGACGCTCCAGCGCAACCGCCACGCCTCCCTCGTATCCTTCCCGCTGCGCCACGGTTTCCTGGATGGCCAGCGCACGTTCGTACGCGTCACGCGCCCTGCCGTCCTCGCCGAGCTCCTCCCACGTCATGGCGAGCAGCGAGAGCGCCTCCGCCACCTCGGGATGGTTTGCTCCCAGGGAGCTTTCCGCGATCTGCACCGCGCGCTCAAAGTGTGTTCGAGCGGCCGCGTTGTTGCCCAGGAAACGCTGGGAAAGTCCCAGGGACACCAGGCTCTCCACGACGTCAACATGCTGCCGCCCCAGCGCCCCCTCACGCAGCGCGAGGGAACGCTCCGCAAGCTGGCGCGCGTCCGTGAACCGACCGAGCTCACGCAGGATTGCCGACAGGTGGTCCAGCTGCCAGGCCACGTGGGGATGCTCCGCGCCGAACACCTTCTCCACGTCCGCCAGCGTCTTGCGCGCCAGGACCTCGGCGTCACGGTACCGCCCCGCGTCCAGCAGGAAGTGGGACAACGCGGACCGGCTGCGCGCAATCATCATGGGCTGGTCCTGCTGGGACCGCTCCCGCTTCTTCAGCGCGCGCTCGTGCAGCTCCTGCGCCTGAGCAAAGTGGCCTCGTTCCTCCGCGAGCCACGCCAGGTTGTGCAGGCTTGTTGCGGTGGCCGCGGGACGCTTGGACTCCTCGCGCAGCTTGAGCGCGCGCTCATAGGTTGCGGCCGCAGCGTCGAGGTTGCCGGCGTGGCGCTGGTGGTGGCCCACCTCGTCCAGCGTGTCCGCCAGGTCGTGCTCCTCCTCGGTCAGCTCCTTCTCGCGGATTTCCAGGGCCTGTTGCAGCAATGCCGCGGCTTCCTTTCGGCGCGCCAGGCGCGTCTTCACGTCGGCGAGACCCTCCAGCGCATCCACCAGGACCCCGGCCTCACGACCGGACCGGGTCTCGAGGAGCTTGACGACGTCCTGGTAACGGGCCACCGCGGCCGCGTACCGACCCTGGTTCCCATTCAATCTCGCAATCCGCGTGAGGGCCCTGGCCACGGCCCGGTTGTCGTCGGCAATGCTGCGACGGATGCCCAGGGCGCGCTCATAGCTGGCCTGCGCTTCCGCGTAGCGGGCGTCCAGTCGTTCCACGTCTCCGACGAGCTCGATGGTTTCCGCCAGGTCCTCACGCTCCACCTTGTTGGACTTCTCGCGGACCTTGAGTGCCCAGCGGGCATGGGAGAGCGCGCTGCGCGGGTCGTCGCAGGCAATGTCCGCCACGGTGAGCTGGACCAGGGCGTAACCGAGCGCGGCGTTGTCCTGGGTCTTCTGGCTCTGGAGGATGGTGACGGCGCGCGCATAGGAATCCCGCGCCTTCCTGACGCGCTGCTCCTCCAGGTGAACCGTGCCCAGGGCGATCAGCGTGTGGACGAGGTCCGCGTGGGACTTCCCCAGCGTGGACTCCTCCAGCTTGAGACAGCGCTCCAGGGGGGTGAGCGCCTCGCTGGAGCGGTTGGTGCGCAGGTAGCCGACGCCCAGCCCGAACAACACGGCCGTCAGAAGCTTCTGGTCGGGTCGCTCGTTGAGCTCGATGATGCGCAACGCCTCTTCCAGGTGCCCCACCGAGCCGCGGTAGTTCCCCTGCCGCTGGTACGCCATTCCCACGACGAAGAGGATGGGAGCCAGGCGGCGGTCGTCGTTTCCCCACAGCTCACGTCGGAGCGCCAGGAGCGTCTCCCCTTTTTCGATCACCGTGCCGTACCGCTCGGCGTCCAGGGCCCTCACCAGGTCGGCTTCGGTGTTCTCCGCCTGCTCCGCCTGGAGAACGTGCTCGAAGGTCTGGCAGCCGGTGACGACGAGAAGGCCGAGGGCGAGCGCAAAGCGGGCCGGAGCGTGCATGACCGCACTTTAGACCGCGGCACCATCGTTAGGAAGGAGATTCCCTGGGTCTAAAGTTGGGCGCACTCGCTACTTCAGGTCGCGTCGCTCGAAGATGGCGGAGCCCAACGCCAGCGCCGCCACGACGTAGCACGCCGCGTACAGCAGGCTCGCCAACGCTTCCGCCAAGGTGGGGTTCAGCGCATGGAAGTCCAGCCGCTGCAGGTTGGGCACCGCGTAGTAGAATACCGAGCCCAGCCACCCCTGCGCGCCCTCACCACCCTTCACGGCGAAGTCCCGCAGGTGGAACGCGAACAGCCCCGCCACGTAGACACCCAGGCCCAGCACCGCGGCCACCGTGGACCCCGCGAACGTGCTGAACATCAACGTCACCGCCGTCACCAGCGCGGCCTCCGCGGACAGCCCCACCAGGGACCGCGCCAGGTCCGTGACGTCCACGTGGCGCGCCAGCAGCCCGGCCAATCCCAGCAGCACCATGGCGCCCGCTGCGTTGGCGGTGACCAGGCCCGCCACGCCCAGGAACTTTCCCACCACCACCTCGCTCCGTCGGACGGGGCGCGCCAGCACCGTCATCAGCGTGTGCCGGTTCTCCTCTCCACCCATGGTGCGCACCGCCATGAACGCGGCCACCAGCGCGTTGATGAGACTCACCACCGCCACGCCCAGGTCCATCACCACGCGCCCGGACACGCCCACGGTCAAGTTGTCCAACACCAGCGCAAAGCCCACGCCAAACGCCGCCAGCACGCCCAGGTTGGCGAAAATCTGGCTGCGCAACCCGTCCTGGAACGTGGTCCAGCTCAGCGCGAGGACGCGACCCATCATGGCGAGATCCTCCCGTCAACCTGCTGTTGCGCGCCCGCCTGCAGCAGGATGTCCTCCAGCTTGTCCGTGCGCGGCGTGACGCTGGCCACCCTGGCGCCGTGCTTCAGTGCCAGGCCCAGGGCCTCCTCCACGCGCTGGACGTCCTTGATGTCCAGGAGATGCGCGGGTCCCACGCTGCGCAGTGTCCCCAGCGCGGAGAGGGCCTGCGCTCCGTCGGTGCCCAGGTTGTGCAGCTGGATCTCCACCGCGCGCACCGTCCCGCCCGTCATCTCCGCCAGGCTGCCGGCCTTGTAGACCGCGCCCTGGCTGATGATGGCCATGCTGTCACACAGCGCTTCCACGTCGGAGAGCACGTGGCTGGAGAACACCACCGTCTTGCCCTGCGCCTTCTGCTCCTGGATCAGCGTGCGCACGTCATGACGACCCAGCGGGTCCAGTCCGCTCATGGGCTCGTCGAGCACCAGCAGCTCCGGGTCCGCGCACAGCGCCACGGCCAGGCCACAACGCTGCAGCATGCCCTTGGAATACTGGCTGAGGCGGAAGTTGGCCGCGCGCGCCAGGCCCACGCGCTCCAGCAGCGTTGTCCGACGTGACTCCCAGCCCGCACCGGTCACACCGGCAAGACGCGCGTGGAAATCCAGCACCTCGCGCGCGGTGAGATAGCGCGGGAAGGAGGGCAGCTCGGGGAGGTAGCCCAGTCGCGCGCGCGCCTGCCGGCTGCCGAGCGGAAGGCCCATGAGATGTCCGGTTCCTCCGTCGGGACGCACGAAGCCAAGCAGCATCTTCAGCGTGGTGGACTTGCCCGCGCCGTTGGGACCCACCACGCCGTAGACCTCTCCCCGCCGGATGGAGAAGCTGATGTCCCGGCACGCCACCACCTTGCGGCCCCAGAAGCCCACCTTGAAGGTCTTCTGCAATCCCTTGACGCTCAGGACCTCTTCCATGCGCTCCTCGTTGGGTTCAGCGGGTGCCGTCGTGGGGCACGGGCCGCGACGGTTCATCCTGCTCTTCTGGCGGCGGCAGGACGCCCGGCGTGGGCTTGCGGAACTTGAGGCGGGGCAGGGGCGGCTCGCTGCGGATGGCGCCCGTCTCCGTCACCACCCACCGCCCGCCAAAGGGATGGTCGAAGTACAGCTGCACCAGCCCACTCTCGCGCAGCTCGTCGACGCTGGCGGGCGGTCGCCCGTGCTTCTCCTGGAACAACGCCGAGGCCTTCTCCAGCTCCTGCATGGCGCACTCCCAGCGGATGTACCGCTCCCGTTGCATGTAGGGCGCGCGCGCTTCCGGTGAGGCGGTTTCCAGGAACTGTCGCACCGTCATGAGCGCATCCAGGCAGCGGCCCTCCGACGTCATCAGTCGCGCCACGAGCTGGGGAAGGTACGTGGGAGCGCCCGGAATCTTCGAGGTCTTCTGCCAGGCCTCCACCGCGCGCTCCAGGTCCGCCTGCACGAGGAGATGGTTGGCGCCACGCATGAAGGGCATGCTCCACTCGTCGGGGAACTGCTCCTCGCCCAGGCGGAAGATCTCGTTTGCGTCCTCGATGTAGGCCGTCTCATTCGAGAGCGCGAGACCGCCCAGGTAGTAGACCTCCTTGAAATCCGGATCCAGGCGCACCACCAGCCGGAGCAGCGGTCCCAGCGCGGGCCGTCCCACCTCATTGAAGGTTTCGTTGCCCACGTACTCGGTAGCGCGGATCCACTGGATATCCGCCGCCGTCCGACGTCGCCCCAGCCCGCTGATCAGCGCCGCGGGATACGCGGGCACGTCGGGGTGCTCCAGCGCCCGGGCCCGGGGGGTGAGGTCCAGGTGGTGCTGGATGGCCACCTGCGCCGTCGTGGCCAGGGCACACACGCCCAGCGCCAGCAAGGAGGGAAGCCATGGGACCACGGGGCGTGGTTGAACGCTCATTGCCACGTCTCACGACGTCCGGAGGAGCGCGCAATATCCGCTGGGAGGCCCGTCCTGGCAAGGTGGTCACTGCCGGACCAGGGCCCGGGTGCTACATCCGCCCGCCATGGAAGCCCAGGTGTCGTGGCAGGTCTACCGTCGGAATCCGGGGAACCCAGGTGAGACCACCCGCGAGAAACAGGCCCCGCCCGAGGATGACCTTTCCGAGGTCCCGCTCTACCGCGTGCTGCTCCACAATGACCCGTTCACCCGTCGGGAATACGTGGTGGTGATCCTGCGGGAGATCTTCCACAAGAACGCCCGCGACGCGCAGCGCATCATGCTCCAGGCCCACCTGGGCGGTCAGAGCCTGGTGGACGTGCTCCCCGCCGAGGAGGCTGCCTTGCGCGTGGCGCGCGCGCACCAGCGGGCCCGCCAGGACGGGTACCCGCTGACATTCTCGTTCGAGCCGGACGTTTAGCGACCGTCGGCACGCGGGTGCCTTTC